>DAOLWT010000075.1:0-9206 GCA_035421345.1 Bacteroidales bacterium | reverse complement strand
ACCAATTGTAAATTTAAAATAGTCCAACGGATATTTTAAATTATACAATGGTAATTCCGATGACATATATGTTAAAGTCCAATTTATTGGACTATTACATATATGCAATCGGTATTACTTCCTTTTTTTCTTTTTACCGTTATCATGAAGGCTTTTCGGTTTTTTATATTTTAGTCGCAGGTTTCTTTTATATGAAGGACCCAGATTTTCTTTTTTATTCTTTTCCAGTTTTTCATGAAACGATCCGCCGGAACTTTTAAGTGATGTGTTTTTTAAATAGTTTTTATTCGCTTTCGATGGTAATTCTTCATCCGTAAATATGGTTGAAATAACAACATCATCCGGTAGTGGTTCAATGGGAATTGGTTTCTTCATTAGCTCCTCTATTTCAGCCTTAAGAACGTGTTCTGCTTCATTTACAAATGTTATTGCGACACCTGTTTTATTAGCTCTCCCGGTTCTTCCTATGCGGTGAATATAATCTACAGGGGTTTTAGGCGTATCGAAATTTATTACGTGTGAAACATCCGAAATATCTAAGCCACGTGCTGCAATATCGGTAGCGATAAGAATTCTATATATTCCTTCTTTAAATTGCCTTAAAGAGTTTATTCTATAATTTTGTGATTTATTAGAATGGATTACCCCTAGTTGATCCTGAAATTTTTCTTTTATTTGATCATACAAACGATCGGCCAATTTTCGTGATTCGCAAAAAACAAGTACTTTATTTAATTCATTATTCGATAAAATAAGGTTTTCAAGCAAGTTTACTTTAGTGTAATAATTCGGCACATAATAAGCCATCTGCGTAATTTGTTCTAAAGGAGTACCATGTGCGGCAATTTCAATTTTTTGTGGAGTAATGAAAAAGTCTGAAATAATATTTTCAATATCGTTCATCATTGTTGCCGAAAACAATAAGTTTTGCCTTTTTTGAGGCAATAACTCCAATACATTTTTAAGTTGGGTGCGGAAACCCAAATTGAACATTTCTTCCGCTTCATCGATAACTAATTTTTGAATTAAATTTAAACGCAATGCTCCGCATAAAGCCAAATCTATTAAACGCCCTGGAGAAGCAACAAGAATATCCAAGCCGTTATATACCATTTGTTTTTGCGTATTTATATTGGTTCCTCCGTACACTCCACCAACACGAATACTCATGTATGTTGTAAGTTTATTAACTTCGTCAACCACTTGCAATACAAGTTCACGCGTTGGCACTAAAATCAATATCCGAGGGTGTTTAATTTCGGAAAATTTTAACTGCCGTAATATAGGAAGTAAGTACGCAAATGTTTTACCAGTGCCTGTTTGGGCAATTCCTAATACATCTCGTCCATCCATAATTAAAGGAAATACTTTTTCTTGAATAGGAGTTGGATTGGTGTATTCTAAATCATTTAGCGCCTGAAGCAAAGGCTTATTTAAATTTAAATCTTCAAAGATCATTGATGATACTTATTTTTGTTTTACAAAGGTAATCTTTAAAATTGAATGATGGAATAATTGAATGATTGAATGACAGAATGATTGAATGATTGAATGATGGAATGATGGAATGATTGAATGATGGAATGATGGAATGATAGAATGTTTTTTTACAATATTATTTATATCCATAAAAAATACTTAACATACTAAAATCCAATTATTTAAAAATTTAAATAAAACCATTTATGATTTTGTTATTAAAACAACATGATTTTGGAATGTGACTTTATCACCTACCCGCAGTTTTTTTCTTTTTTGTTTTTCTATAACTTCATTCACTTTTACAATACCTTCATCAATTAAATGGTTTGCCTCTCCACCGGATTGTACAAAATTCAATAATTTTAATAATGTGTTTAATGGAATAAATTCTTGTTCGCCTAATTTAAATTCTTTCATTTTTATTTGTTTTCATTAAATTTTAAATTATTCTTATAATCGATTTCAACAAATATCTTATACCAATTGAAAATATAAAATAATCCAACGAATATTTTATATTTTACAATGGTAATGCCGATAACATAGATGCTATAGTACAATTTATTGGACTATTACATTTTTGCAAACGGTATTATTAATGTTCATCTTTCCACCTTGTATTCACCCATTGTTTCTTTTGTTCAGGCATAAAAAATGTCCAAGCAACAATACGACTCGATTTATTCCCTTGTCCCATTGAAATTGTTTTTACTTCGGTTGCTTCCATTTTTTTGAGTACTTCATAAACACTGCTAAGATGGGATTGTTTGGATATTATTGTAGAAAACCAAAAACAAGATGTTGCGAATTGTTTGCTTTGATAAACCATATTTTTTACAAATTTCAATTCACCGCCTTTGCACCATAATTCATTACTCTTACCACCAAAATTTAAAATAGGTTTAGTAATTTCGCTATCATTCAAATTATTTAATTTGCGAAGAGTCCCCTGCTTGGATTCTTCCGCTGACTTATTAAACGGCGGATTACAAATGGTTAAATCAAAAAGCTCCTCTTTTTGAATAATTCCATAAAAAATATCTTTGGGATTATTTTGCAATCTTATTTCGATTTTGTCTTTTAAAAATGAATTCGATTCTATTATTTTATTTGCCGATTCAATAGCTATTGTATCAATATCGGAACCCACAAACGACCAGCCGTATTCTTTCATTCCTATAATCGGGTAAACACAATTAGCGCCAACGCCAACATCTAAGCATTTAATTTTTTCGCCTGCCGGCATATTCCCATAATTACTTCCACACACCAAATCGGCCATATAGTGGATATAATCTGCTCGTCCGGGAATGGGTGGACATAAATAATTTGCAGGAATATTCCAATTTTCGATATTGTAATAGTGTTTTAGCAAAGCTTTGTTCAGCATCCTTACTGCTTCCGGATTAGCAAAATCAATAGATTCATCATTATACAAATTCAACTTAACAAATGGGGTTAAGTCAGCGCAACTCTCAATAAGTTGTTTAAAATCGTAGCGTTCCCGATGTTTATTTCGTGGATGTAGCTTCGATTTTTCTTTTGGATGTTCTTTCTTTTTAGGAAGCATAATAAATTCTCAAAAAACAGCAAATTTTTAATTTATAAAATCAATACGAACGTTTTATTTATAAAATGTCTATTAAAAGCGAAAGACTTACACCTCATCAACTTTCATCACCCTATTATACTTATAATACGCCTGGCATGAGCCTTCGCTTGACACCATACATGCGCCAATAGGGTCGGAAGGAGTACATGCTTTTCCAAATAATTTACATTCTTTTGGGGTTTTTAAACCTTTTAATATCTCCCCACAAATACATCCCTTCGGTTCTATTGGTTCCGGAACTTGTAGTGGAATAATTTTTTCAGCATCAAACATTTGGTATTTTTCCCGAATCATCATTCCACTTTGAGGTATAACACCCAACCCACGCCACCACTCATCGCGTAAATCGAAAACCTCCTGTAAAGCTTGCTGTGCTTTAATATTCCCTTCAGGCTTCACAACACGACTGTATTGGATTTCCACTTTGGCTTCCCCTTTTTCGTATTGTTTTATAAGCATATAAATTGTTTGTAATATATCAAGTGGTTCGAACCCCGAAATAACACAACCCAAATTGTATTGTTTTGCTACCGATTCATAAATATGTGAACCCGTTATGGTACTAACATGTCCGGGACAAATATATCCATTTATAAGAACGCCTTCATCAATTAATGCCGACATGGCCGGAGGCATTATCTTATGCGAACTAAATAAATAAAAGTTTTTCACTTTTTCTGCATACGCATTCATAATAGCCACCGCACTTGTTGGGGATGTTGTTTCAAACCCAATTCCTAGAAAAATAACTTTTTTATTCGGGTTTTGTTTTGCTATAGTAATAGCCATTAATGGAGAATAAACAATACGAATATCAGCGCCATTGGCTTTTTCTTTTTCAAGAGAAGAGATTGATCCGGATACACGTATTAAATCACCGAATGTGGTAATTATTACATCTTTCAATTGGGCATACATCACTGCCTGATCAATAAATTTTTTGCTGGAAACACAAACCGGGCAACCCGGTCCGGAAACTAAACGAATATTTTTTGGTAATAGCGACGGTATGCCAAATTTTTGAATACTCATGGTATGTCCTCCACAAACCTCCATTAACGTAATTTCTTTTTTTGATATCGCTTTAATTTTATCAACCAAATTAGCGACTAAATTCTTATCACGATATTCATCTACGTATTTCATAAAAAATGGATTATGTAGTTTCGGAATTAAGCAAGTCTTCTATATCGCCTAGCTCTTTAAAAAGTTTCAATGTACTATCGGCTTCTTCTTTACTAATTTTTTCAATTGCAAAACCAGAATGCACCAATACATATTCTCCTTTTGTAGGATTTTCAATTAATTGCAGGCTGGCATTTACAATAGTCCCACCTATTGAAACTTTGGCCATATCACCTTCAATTGATATTATTTCTGCCGGAATACTTAAACACATAATTTTTTATAATTAATTAATAATTTGTTTATTCATACTTCTTCTTTTTGCTGCTATTGCAAGTTGTCCAAGCGCTATACCGCCATCGTTCGAGGGTACTTTACAATGCGTATATACCTCAAATTTATTTTTAATTAATATACGTTCCGAGTTTTCAAGCAAATATTTATTCTGAAAAACACCGCCAGAAAGAACAACTTTATTTATATTATAATTTGCATTTGCATAAACAGCCATATCCAAAATTACTGAAATAATTGTATTATGAAATTTTGCTGAAATTACGGAGGCTTTAGTTGAATTCTTCAAATCGCTAACAATTCCTTTAACAACCTCATCAAAACATACTACATTGCTTATTAAATAGGGGTATTTGTCAGAACAATTTTCGGCAATTGCTGCTTCTAAACGCATAGGTGCTTCAGCTTCGAAGCTATTAATAACACAAATATTCGATATAGCCGAAACAGCATCGAATAATCTTCCAACACTCGATGTTAGTGGGCAATTCAACTTTTTATCGATTGCTTGAATAATGAGGTTTATTTTTTCTATTGGACTATTTTTAAGAAAAGGCAATTGAAAATTCAGGAATTCTTTTCCATAAACTTTATACAAATACGATACAGCCATCCTCCATGGTTCTTTTGAAACGCTATCACCGCCTGGTATTGGAATATATTCAAAATGAGAGATGCGTTTATAATTTTGGTAGTCAGCAATAAAAAACTCGCCCCCCCATATATTCCCATCATCTCCATAGCCTGTCCCATCAAAACTAATGCCTATTACTTGCTCATCTAAATTATGTTCGGCCATACACGATGCGATGTGCGCATGATGATGTTGAACAAATACTGATGGCATATTCATCTTCTTAATAAATTGAGTAGACAGATAATCTGGATGCATATCACCTACCGACAATGAATGATTCATACGAAAAAGCTTAAAAAACTGATTGACGGTTTCTTTATAAAAGTCGTAGGTTTCCAAGTTTTTCAAGTCACCAATATGCTGACTTAATATTGCTTGATTTTCTTTTCCTATACAAAAACAATTCTTTAACTCGGCTCCTGCAGCAAAAATACCTTCTAAATTTAATGGGAGGTTTACCGGGTTAGGCACATATCCACGTGAACGTCGGATAATACGTTCTTTATTGTTGCCCATAAATACAACGGAATCGTCGGTTCTGTTATAAATATCTCTATTATTAATAACCAACGCATCAGAAATATTCGATAAACTTTTTTTTGCTATTTCATTTTCAATAATAATAGGTTCATCTGAAATATTTCCACTTGTGAGTACAATCATATCCGTTTTTAACTCTTCGAAAAGCAAATAATGGAATGGCAAATATGGAAGCATAACGCCTAATGTATTTAATCCATTACTTATTTCGTTTGGAATTATATTTCCGTTTATTAATTTGAGTAATACGATTGGTTTTCGCCAAGAAAGCAAGGATTTTTTTTCAGATTCAGAAACAACTACAACCCTATTTAACACATTTATATTCCTAGCCATAACAGCCAAAGGCTTATGTTCTCGGTTTTTATATTTACGAAGGCGAATAACTGCATTACGATCTAGGGCATTACATGCTATATGAAATCCGCCTAATCCTTTCATGGCTATTACATGACCTTTATCTATAATGGAAGCTGTTGTTTGTATAAGCTCTTTAAAATTACGAATTGTATTTCCATTGTATAACAATTCATATACAGGTCCACAATTATTACAAGCCACCGGTTGTGCATGAAAACGCCTATCGTTTACATCGGTATATTCCTCATTACACGTATCGCACATCACAAAATCTTTCATTGTTGTTTTATCGCGGTCGTATGGAATATCTTGAATAATGGTAAAACGAGGTCCGCAATTGGTACAATTAATAAACGGATAATTAATTCGGTGGTTTTGACTTTTTAAATCTGTTAAACAATCATCACATACAGCAATATCGGGACTTATTTCGGTAATTGTATCCGACATATTATTGCTTTTTACTATTTCAAAAATTTGAAAATTGCGTATTACATTATCTTGAACAGCGATAGATTCTATAGAAGAAGCAACAGGAGCTTCATTCTTTAAAGAAAGCAAAAAAAGATTAATTAATTCCGGTTCTCCTTCAATATTAATTAGCACTCCATCATTCCGATTCTCGACATTTCCTTTTAAATTATATTTATGAGCAATGCGATAAACAAATGGTCTGAACCCAACTCCTTGTACAAGTCCTTTTACAATTATTTTTATTGATTTTATCAACGTGTAAATTAATGATTGTTTAAAACTATGCAAAATTACAATAGTTTCTCAAAACATTCAAATAATACCGAAAGCATATATGTAATAGTCCAATAAATTGTACTATAACATATATGTCATCGGCATTACCATTGTAAAATTTAAAATATTCGTTGGATTATTTTAAATTTACAATTGGTATAAAGGGAGAAAAGATAATATTATAAGAAGAATGGATTAAAGCTGAAATTATGATCCAAAATCATCGTATGCAATATTCTCTTTAGGAACGCCTAAATTATCGAGCATTTTAAAAACAGCATCATTCATCATAGGTGGACCACAAAGGTAAAATTCAATATCTTCGGGTTCGGGATGTTTACTTAAATAATTTTCGAGTACCACCTGATGAATAAACCCTTTATATCCGGTCCAATTATCTTCTGGTAAAGGTTCAGATAATGCAATATTAAATTTAAAATTAGCATTTTCTTTTTCAATAGCTCTGAAATGCTCTTCATAGAAAACTTCGCGCAAGGAACGAGCGCCATACCAATAAGACACTTTTCGTTTTGTTTTCTCTGTTTGGAAAAGATGAAAGATATGAGAGCGAAGTGGTGCCATTCCTGCCCCTCCGCCAATATAGACCATTTCTTTTTGCGTATTCTTAATATGAAATTCCCCATAAGGGCCTGAAAGCATAATTTTATCGCCCGGTTTTCTTGAAAAAATATAAGAAGAACAAATACCCGGATTCACTTTTTTAAAAGAATTAATTTTCTTATCCCAAGGTGGTGTTGCAATACGAATATTTAAAATAACTATATTCCCTTCAGCAGGGTGATTCGCCATGGAATAAGCACGGAATATAGGTTCTGTGTTTTTCATCATCAGCTGGAACATATTCATTTTTTCCCAATCTGATTTAAATTTATCATCAACATCTATATCCTTATAATTAACTGTAATAGGAGGAACATCAATTTGAATATAGCCCCCCGACAGAAACTGTAGGTTTTCTCCTTCGGGTAATTTAACAACAAACTCTTTAATAAAGGTGGCTACATTTTTATTAGAAATAACTTCACATTCCCATTTTTTTATACCAAATATTTCTTGAGGAATAATAATATCAAGATTAGAACGAACTTTAACCTGACAACCTAATCTCCAATTATCGTTTATTTGTTTTCGTGTAAAAAACCCGGTTTCTGTTGGAAGTATGCTTCCTCCTCCATTTACCACCTGTACTTTGCACATTCCACATGTTCCACCACCACCACATGCTGATGGCAAAAATATTTTATTATTCGATAAAGTAGATAATAAAGAAGAGCCTGAATCAACTTGTATTTCTTTTTCGTTATTCATTTTTATGGTAACAGCACCCGATGGGGTAAGTTTAGCTTTCGCATAAAGTAAAATAACCGCTAATAAAAGGTTTATTAATAAAAAAACAAACGTTGCTAAAATTATTAACCATCCTAAACCTATATTCAATATTATCATCATCATGAATTCAATCAATTTAAATCTTTATACCCATAAAACTCATAAATGCAATTGCCATTAAACCCGTAAGTATGTAGGTTATCCCTATTCCTTTAAGAGGAGCCGGTATGAGCGAATATTTTATTTTTTCTCTTATTGCAGCAATAGAAACAATGGCTAACATCCATCCTATTCCGGAACCAAGCGAATACGCAATTACTTCCGTTATTGTAGAATATTCTCGTTCTTGAATAAACAAGGCTGCTCCTAAAATAGCACAGTTAACAGCAATTAGAGGTAAGAAAATACCTAATGAAATATATAATGCCGGCGTAAATACTTCAACAACCATTTCAACGAGTTGAACTATACCGGCTATAACAGCAATAAAAATAATAAAACTTAAATAACTTAAATCTACATCCGCAAACGAATCGTTAATCCATTTTAATGCTCCTGACTTTAACACATAGGTATCGATTAACCAGTTTATTGGAGCTGTTATTACTAACACAAAAACAACGGCAATACCCAATCCAAAAGATGTTTTCACTGTTTTTGAAACAGCCAGATAAGAGCACATTCCAAGGAAATATGCAAATATCATATTATCTATAAATATGGAGCGGACAAAAAGATTGAATATATTTTCCATACTATTATTTCTCGATTAAATTTTTATTTAGGCTTCTTTGTACCCACACAATTACACCTATTACTATTAATGCCATAGGAGGTAATATCATCAGCCCATTATTTAAATATCCCATTTCATAAAATGATTTTGGGATTACAGCATACCCCATTAATGAACCCGATCCTAATAATTCTCTAAAAAAAGAAATTGTTAATAAAATTAAGCCATATCCTAATCCATTGCCTATTCCATCCCAAAACGAGTCCCAAGGCTTATTAGCCATCGCAAAAGCTTCCAGTCGTCCCATAAGGATACAATTG
>DAOLWT010000074.1:2481-9266 GCA_035421345.1 Bacteroidales bacterium | reverse complement strand
AGACACTTTTTGTTCTTCGGGTCCCGGCGGACAATCTGTTAATACGACCTATTCCGCTATTCGACTTACCCACATACCAACAAATATTGTTGTTTCTTGTCAGGATGAAAAATCGCAAATTAAAAACTTGGATAAAGCAATGAAAGTGCTACGTTCTAGATTATATGAATTAGAATATCAAAAATATTTAGACGATATATCCAAAAAACGCAAAACGATGGTTTCTACCGGCGATCGTTCTGCTAAAATTCGAACTTATAATTACCCTCAAAGTAGAGTTACAGACCACCGTATAGGACTCTCGTTTCACAACCTCCCCTCGTTTATGGATGGAGGAATACAAGAAATGATTGATGCATTACAATTGGCTGAAAATGCAGAAAGACTTAAAGCCGCAGGAGAAGAATAAAAATTAATCTATTAAGCCTTTACCTATGAACAGAAACAATTTATTTAACCTTATAAAAGAAAAAAAATCATTTCTTTGTGTGGGTCTTGATTCCGATATTACAAAACTCCCAAAACATTTGTTAGATAGCGAAGACCCTATTTTTGAATTTAACAAACAAATTATTGATGCAACCATCGATTTTGCTATTGCCTATAAACCCAACCTGGCGTTTTATGAAAGTAATGGAGTAAAAGGAATGCAAAGTTTTGAAAAAACAATTTGTTATCTTAATAAATTTAATAATCAAATTTTCACTATTGCAGATGCTAAACGTGGCGATATTGGAAACACCTCTAAAATGTATGCTAAAGCTTTTTTCGGAAATAAAGATAATGCATTTAATTTTGATGCTGTTACTGTAGCTCCTTATATGGGCGAAGATTCGGTTTCTCCATTTTTGGAATATCCGGGAAAATGGATTGTTATACTTGCGTTAACTTCCAATAAAGGAGCTTTCGATTTTCAACTTATTGAATCGGACGGAAAAAAATTATTTGAACATGTATTGGAGAAATCTCAAAAATGGGGAAATGCCGATAATACCATGTATGTAGTAGGTGCAACCCAAGCCAATATGTTGACAGACATACGAAAAATTGTTCCAAATCATTTTTTATTGGTTCCCGGTGTTGGAGCACAAGGTGGAAGTTTGCAAGAAGTTGCTAAATACGGCATGAATGAGCAATGCGGTTTAATTGTAAATGCTTCACGAAATATTATTTTTGCTTCTGCTGAAAAAGATTTTGCTGAAAAAGCAAGAATAGAAGCGCAAAAATTACAAAACGAAATGGCACAATTATTATCAAATCATATTAGCTAATAAAATTTTACATATCCCTGACAGGGTTCTAAACCCTGTCAGGGCTTCAAATACGGCTTGATAATTGGGAATTTATTAAATGTTTTTCCACAATTATTTTTCATCTTTCTTTCCTTAAAACTAATTTCTCTTTATAAATATTTCACTCGCTTAATAAATTTTCTTTTTTTGAGATTTAAAAAAATTAAGAAAAGAATTTCTCAAAACAATCCCCTCATTTTTTATTAAAAAACAAGTCATAAAAAAGTTAATAAGTTATTGAAAAGTTTCTAAAATATTTGGAGAAAATAATCATAATTGAAATAATATTGTATTGTAAAAAATAATTAAAAAAAACAAATTAATTTTTTTAATAAAAACACGTCGAAACTAATGAAAAATCAACTATTACAGCGCCAAGAAATAAAAAATATAGATTTGGCGATTGATGACGAACCTCCAAGCATAAAAGAATTAACCGACTATCGAGCGGATATTTTTTCAAACCTTAAACTATCCCTTCCTACCGAAAAAAAACCATCCTTCCAAACAATTAGTGAAAATACCCGAAAATTCATAAAGAAACATTTTCCCGCAACAACAGATGCTGAATGGCTCGACTGGAAATGGCAAGTTAAAAATAGTATTACCTCTACAAAACAACTCCAAGAATTTATTTCATTAAATATTAAAGAAAAAAATTTCTATTTTAACAATGAAGATTCTTTACCTTTAAGAATAACGCCTTATTATGCCAGTTTACTGGAAGAAAAACCAAGGCAAAACTCTATTCGAAAATGTGTTATTCCACTTGAAGACGAATATATTAAAACCGATGGAGAAAGCTCCGACCCGCTTTGCGAAGAAGAAGACAGTCCTCTCCCAAACATTGTTCATAGATATCCCGACCGTGTTTTATTTCTTGTAACCGGATTTTGTTCTACCTATTGCCGTTATTGCACCCGTTCTCGAATGGTTGCCAAAGAACAACATTTTACGTATGGGAAATCCGATATGGAACGTGCTTTTCAATATATAGAATCACATAAAGAAATACGCGATGTTTTATTATCGGGAGGCGACCCGCTTACACTAGGAAATCAACAACTCGATTATATTCTTTCCCGTTTAAGAAAAATTCCTCATATTGAATTTATTCGAATTGGGACAAAAGTACCGGCCGTACTTCCTCAACGAATTACGCCAAGCCTTGTAAATGTTATTAAAAAACACCACCCTGTTTGGATAAGTATCCATTTTACACATCCTATGGAGATTACTCCAGAAGTAAAGGAAGCATGTGAAAGACTTGCCGATGCTGGTATTCCTTTGGGAAGCCAAACGGTATTATTAAAAGGAATTAACGACGAAGTCAGCATCATGAAAAAGTTGGTTCATGAGTTGCTTAAAATTAGAGTAAGACCTTATTACCTTTACCAATGCGACCCTATTGCAGGTTCATCTCATTTTAGAACTTCTATCGAAAGAGGACTCGAAATAATACAAGGGCTAAGAGGGTTTACGACAGGTTATGCTGTTCCTACCTATGTTGTAGATGCTCCCGGTGGTGGTGGAAAAATTCCGTTACTTCCGGAATATTTCGTTGGGAAAGAGGGTGGCTATACGCTGCTTAAAAATTATTCAGGTAAAGTATATAAATATCCGGACTTTTAAAACTACATATATATTTCTAAACCCATGAAAATTGGTATTGCATACGATTTAAAAAAAGATTATTTAGCGGACGGGTTCTCCGAAGAAGAAGCTGCCGAATATGATAGCGAAGAAACAATTATTCATATTGAAGAAGCACTTCAAGATAATAACTACAAAACCGAAAGAATCGGGAATGCCCGCTCTTTATTAAGTCTGCTGCATAACGGAAAAAGATGGGATCTCGTTTTTAATATTTGCGAAGGGATGTATGGTATTGGCCGCGAAGCACAAGTTCCGGCTATTCTTGATGTATTTAATATCCCCTATACTTTTTCGGATGTGTTGGTTAACTCATTAACACTACATAAAGGACTTACCAAACGAATTATTCGAGATTTAAATATCCCTACCGCCGATTTTGCAATTGTTGAAAAAGAATCGGACATCGCTCTTATTGACCTCCCCTTTCCTCTTTTTGTTAAACCTATTGCAGAAGGAACAGGGAAAGGAATTAATCCAGATTCTAAGGTAACTACCTATTCTGATTTAAAAAAAATATGTCTGGAAAAATTAGCTACCTATAAACAAGCTGTGTTAGTTGAAACTTTTCTTCCCGGACGTGAATTTACTGTTGGCATTATTGGCACAGGAGAAGAATCGAAAGCGGTTGGAATAATGGAAGTTTGTTTTAAAAAAGATTTAGTTACAGAAGAATCAAAAATATATTCGTATCACTCTAAAGCAAATTATCAGCAGTTAATTGATTACACCTTGCCAGAAAAAGAAATTACGGAAGCGTGTTATGAAGTAGCGTTATCAGCATGGAAAGGATTAGGATGTCGCGATGGGGGGCGTGTTGACTTAAGAATGGATAAAAATGGCATTCCTAACTTTATTGAAGTAAATCCATTAGCCGGATTAAATGCTATACATTCCGACCTCCCTATTTTAAGCAGAATGGCCGGAATATCTTATACGGAACTTATAGGAAATATAATGAAATCAGCTATTAAAAGGATACATCCCTATGAAAAACGATAAAGTAATTATTCTTTACAACCAACTTACCGAAAATCCGCAACCCGACGAGTTGGATGTTATTACACAAGTAAAGCTGGTATCGGGTACTATTCAACAATTAGGTTATAAAACCTACGAGCTTCCTTTCTCATTTCAAATAGATAAAGTAATTAAACAAATTAAAGACATTAACCCTTGTTTTATTTTCAACCTTGTTGAATCTATTGAAAACAATGGTGAACTTTGTTTTTTAAGTCCTGCTATCCTTAAGTATTTGCAGATACCCTATTCTGGCGTACCCCTAGAAGGTTTGTTTATTACCACCAATAAACTGCTTACTAAAAAAATGTTAGCCGCTAAAAACATTCTTACTGCCCCATGGATAGAGCTTAATCAACTAGATAAATTAAAAAAGAGCGAACGTTATATTTTAAAACCTACCAATGAAGACGGATCTCTAGGACTCGACTTCGACAATGTTTTCTATGGAAACGACCTTAATTATATTGAAAAAATAAAAAAACTGAATAGAAATAAATTCTTTATTGAGAAATATATTGAAGGACGTGAATTTAACATTTCTGTTCTTGGCGGTAAAAAAGGTCCGGAAGTAATGCCACATGCTGAAATGTTGTTCCTTAATTTTCCCGATGAAAAACCGAAAATGATGGGATACTCCGCTAAATGGACAGAAGAAACAGAAGAGTACCAACAAACCATTCGCACCTTCGATATTAAAAAATCGGATCAGCCCTTGTTAAATAAATTAAGTAAAATATGTATTCAATGCTGGGATTTATTTGACCTTAAAGGTTACGCACGCGTTGATTTTAGGATTGACGACAAGAACAACCCTTATGTTTTAGAAATAAATGCGAACCCGTGTATTTCTTCCGATAGTGGATTTTATGTTGCTTGCGAGAAAAAAGGATATGCATTTAAACAAGTCATGCAACGAATTATTGAAGATGCTTTAGAAAGCTAATATCCCTTTCTTTAAATAAATAATACGAAATGAAGAATATAACTATCCGAACATCGGTAAGCCCGGCAGATAAAAACAATGTACGAGAAATATTAGAATCATCTCATTTTTTTCATGATTTTGAAATTGATGTAGCAATTGAATTGGTTCAGGAATACCTCGACAATGGTAAAAAAAGCGGGTATTTTTTTGTATTTGCAGAAATAGATGGAAAAACGGTTGGTTATACTTGTTTTGGAAAAATTCCTTGTACCGTATCGAGCTTCGACTTATACTGGATAGGCGTTTTAGATTCGCAAAGAGGCAATGGACTAGGAAAAATACTAATGACGGAAACAGAGAAAATGATTAAATATATTCACGGAAAAAGTATTTATATTGAAACCTCTTCGAAAGAAAAATATTTACCTACTCAGAAATTTTACGATAAATGTAATTGCGAGCTGATAGCTCGTATTCCCGATTTTTACGATGAAGGCGATGATAAGCTGATTTATAAAAAAACCATTCTTTAGTAAGCTTATTATTTTTACCTTTGCTTATAAACATCAACGCATTTTATTGACCAATACAACATTATCGGAATCGTTATGGCTGCCCATTTCAAAAAAAGAAATGGATGCCAAAGGTTGGGAACAGCCCGATATTATTATTGTTAGTGGCGATGCGTATGTTGACCACCCCTCTTTTGGACATGCCGTTATTGCCCGAATACTAGAAAAAGACGGATTTAAAGTTGCCATTCTCCCTCAACCTAACTGGAGAGACGACCTACGAGATTTTAAAAAACTGGGGACACCTAAACTATTTTTTGGTATTAGTGCCGGATGTATGGACTCCATGATTAATCATTATACCGCCAATAAACGCCTTCGTTCCGATGATGCATATACTCCGGGAGGGAAAACAGGATTCCGCCCCGATTATGCAAGTATCGTATATAGTAAAATATTAAAAAATCTCTTTCCAAATACACCTGTTATTCTTGGAGGAGTAGAAGCCTCGCTACGACGTTTTACGCATTATGATTATTGGTCCGATAAATTAAAACCATCTGTTTTAGTTGAATCCGAAGCCGACCTATTAGTTTATGGAATGGGCGAACTACCTATACGAAAAATTGCTAAACTATTATCGGAAGGGAAATCTATAAAAGAAATATCTCAGTTAGACCAAATCGCATTCTTATCGGACATCAAGCCGAATACAGATAAAGCGATTGAGTTATCTTCTTTCGAGCAATGTATCACCGATAAAAAATTATATGCTAAAAATTTTGCAAGTATAGAAACAGAATCAAATTCAGTGCATGCAAAAACACTCATTCAGAAACATGGAAATAAATGGCTGGTAGTAAATCCGCCAAGCAAGCCCATGTCGACTAAAGAAATAGACAACTCTTTCGAATTACCATATACCCGTTTACCTCATCCCCGTTACGAAAACAGAGGTGCTATTCCGGCATTTGAAATGATTAAATTTTCAGTAAACATTCATCGCGGATGTTTTGGAGGGTGTAGCTTTTGTACAATATCGGCACATCAGGGAAAATTTGTAAGTAGTCGCTCCCAAAAATCGATACTTCAGGAATTAGAAAAAATTGCATCCCTATTCGATTTTAAAGGACATATTTCTGATTTAGGAGGACCCTCTGCTAATATGTATCAAATGCAGGGAAAAGATATAAAAATATGCGACACCTGTAAACGATATTCTTGTATTCACCCGTTTATTTGTAAAAATTTAAATATAAATCATCAACCCTTACTCGAGCTTTACGAAAAAGCTTCACAAATAAAAGGAATTAAAAAAATCACTATCGGCAGTGGTGTTCGATACGATTTATTAATAACCGACAATACAGCAAGCGATAA
>DAOLWT010000074.1:0-2471 GCA_035421345.1 Bacteroidales bacterium | reverse complement strand
AAAGGCTTATTTTAAATCATGTTTCCGGACGATTAAAAGTTGCACCAGAACATACATGTGATGAAGTTTTAAAAATAATGAGAAAGCCTTCTTTCCGCTATTTTAAAAAATTTAGTGTGTACTTTAATAAATTATGTCATCAAAATAAACTTCCACAACAAATTATCCCTTACTTTATTTCTAGTCACCCGGGCTGTAAACCCGAACATATGGCCGAATTGGCTGCCGAAACCAAAGAACTTGGATTTAAGCTGGAACAAGTACAAGATTTTACACCAACCCCCATGACCCTAGCTACCGATATATTTTATACCGGATTAGATCCTTATACATTAACCCCTGTTTATGTTCCACGTACAGAAAAAGAAAAAACAGAACAACAACGTTTTTTTTTCTGGTATAAAAAAGAAAATCAATATTGGATTAGAGATACACTTTTGAAACTAAATAAAAAAGAGTTAATCCCTAAATTCATTAAAACATCCACATTTTTGCCGCAACAACATACAGATATAACGAGTAAAAGAAATAAAAAAAGAAAAAAATAATGAAACCACTTTTCGATGTAGTCATTATTGGAGGAGGACCTGCCGGAATCATGGCCGGAATTTTTGCCGCTAAAAATGGAGCTAAGACAATTATCCTAGAAAAAATGAGAGAGCCTTTACGGAAGCTTAAAATAACAGGTAAAGGAAGATGTAATATCACCAACACGGCTAACTTATCTAAATTCTTAGAAGAAACCAATAACGCTTCTTTTATTAAACCTACATTCTTGCATTTTTTCAATAAAGACACTATTGATTTTTTTAATCAAATCTCCTTAGAAACAATAGAAGAACGCGGCGGAAGAATATTCCCTATGAGTAATTCAGCTGTTGATGTTGCAAATAAATTAGTTGATTATGCTCGAAAAAGTGGCGTTGAATTTAGATATAATTGTAAAGTAAAAGGATTTCAAAAAGAAGAAAATATATTGACCGGCTGCGAAGTTGTTCCGAACGAAATTATAAAAGGAAAATCATTTATTTTGGCAACGGGTGGTGCTTCTTATCCTGCAACAGGTTCTTCGGGCGACGGATACCCTATTGCACGAGGTATTGGGCATGAAGTAACGGCTATTCGCCCTGCATTAGTTCCACTTGAAACAACAGGTCGTTCTGCACAAAATTTGCAAGGGCTTAGTTTAATTAATGTGAAAGTGAACGTTTGGATAGACGGTAAAAAAGTAGATGAAGAATTTGGCGAGATGATTTTTACTCATTTTGGATTATCGGGACCTATTATTTTATCATTAAGTCGCAGGCATAATGAAGCTATTCAACAAAAAAAGAAAATTATTTTTTCTATAGACTTAAAACCGGCACTCGATGAGCAAAAGCTAGATAACCGACTGCAACGCGATTTAGATGCAAACGGAAAAATGAAGCTGGTAAATATTTTCAGACAGTGGCTACCGGCAAAATTAATTCCCGAATTTATAAACCTCCTTAAAATAGATGGAGAGCGATTAGGAAATCAAATTAAATCGGACGAACGAAAAAAAATACGAATGTTATTAAAAGATTTTCGTTTCGAAATATCCGCATTACGTCCGTTTAGCGAAGCTATTATAACCTCGGGAGGGGTTAGCCTTAATCAAATAAATGCAAATACACTTTCCTCGAAAATATATCCAAATCTATTTTTTGCAGGAGAAATAATGGATTTAGATGCCAATACCGGCGGGTATAATCTTCAAATCGCATTCTCAACCGGGGTAGTTGCAGGAGAACAGGCAGCAAAAATTGCTTTACAGAAATAAATAATTTTTTTAAAGAAGTAAACGTGAAAAAAATCCTTTCCGAATTATTTCAATCGGCAAAAAAACAGGAAACGGAAACCAAAAAATATTTTGACCGTATTAAAAAAAAACATCCAAAAAACATTGATTTAATTGTAAAAGAATTACACGAGCATGTTTTTCAAGAAATAGATTGTTTAGATTGTGCCAATTGCTGCAAAAGTATTAGTCCTATTATTACCGATAAAGATATTGAACGAATAGCTAAACATTTAAAAATAAAACCTTCATTATTTACAGAAAAATATCTTCATTTAGATGTAGAAAACGACTACGTATTTAATGATACCCCTTGTCCTTTTCTTATGACCGATAATTATTGCAGTATTTATGAAAATCGGCCTAAAGCATGCAAAGAATACCCACATACCAATAGCCCAAACTTTATAAAACGTTTAAATCTTACCTTAAAAAACACGTATTATTGTCCGGCAGTATTTAAAATAATAGAAAAATTGAAAAAGGAAATTATACCAATTGTAAATTTAAAATAGGACAAAGGATATTTTAAATTATACAATGGTAATACCGATAACATAGATGATATAGAACAATTTATTAGACTATTGCATATATGCTTTCGATATTAGGATTGAAGCTTTTACTGTTATTTTAATCTTGTTTTTCG
>DAOLWT010000073.1:0-9281 GCA_035421345.1 Bacteroidales bacterium | reverse complement strand
AAATCGGTTGGATCCCCTCTTTGTTGTCCCGGGGCAGTTGCCTTCAGCGGATTTCCCAATTCAAGAGGCAAGGAATAATTTGTAGGATTTGCTAATAATGGAGCCATAGGACCTTTTTCTCCTCCCAAATATACAGGATCAAAATATGTTTTACTAACATCATCAATATAATCGGTAAAGGTTTTTCTAATGCCGTATTCAATTCCTACCGATAAATCCTTGTTTATAGCATATTTAAATCCAACCCCAAAAGGAATAACCAATTGAACAGGAGAATATTCTTTTCGTGTTTCAATTAATCCCTGCCCTTCAGTTGATAATGGCCGTAAGGAATACCAATCTCCTTCATATTTCCCGCGTGGGTTAAAATACATAACTCCAATTCCTGCAAAAAAATAGGTATTTATCTGAATAAATCGCCATCCTCTTACTCCTTTCAGATTATATAAATGTCCGGGTCTTTCACGAACAACGGAATATTCAAATTGAGTTGAAAGTTCAACAACAGGGCTTCTAAAATTTAAATTTCTGTTATTTCTAAAAGGTTCTTCGGTCCATTTATCATTTCCAGCTAAACGAACATAGTATAAATTCGTTTTAATAGCTGACTGGCGTGACAAACGATATCTATATCCAATCATAATATCAGGTCGAACTGAAGGCCAGTCGAAATCTTTTAATCCGTTGGTGCCTATTTGATCGGCCCCACCAAGTTCACCTAAAAAATTAGTTGCGCCAAAACCAAAAAGATATTCCTTACGGTTTTTTCTCCATACATTCGTTTGGGCATAAGCAATTTCAATAAAAATTGAATATAAAACTATAAAACCGATAACAAATCGTATTTTCATTTCAACTTTTTGTCTGTTTATATACTAACGAAAGAAAAGGTCTTTTGTTTTTATAACCAATTACTTTCATTTACAAAAATAAGCATTTTTATGTAAAAAAGGCAAATTTAAACTCGATTAATTTCTTTTATCAAGACCCCACATTAACTTATTTCTTAGTGTTGAAAAGAAATTTTCATTTTCTAATCTTATTAAATTTATCTTAAATGATGCTTTTTTAACAATAATTTCAGCAGCACAATCCATTGTATAAGTTCTAGAATCAAGGCTAATCAGGAATTTTTTATTTCGGTCTTCTGTAACTTTTAATTTAATTTGATGTTTATCCGGAATTACAAACGGACGTACCGTTAAATTATGCGATGATATGGGCGTTATTAAAAAATTTTCCGATTCAGGTGAAATTATTGGACCTCCGCAACTCAACGAATATGCAGTAGAACCGGTCGGTGTGGCAATTATAATTCCGTCTGCCCAATACGAATTTAAAAACTCCTCATTTACATATGTATTAATGGTAATTAAAGAAGTGGTTTCTTTTTTTACAATTGTTAATTCATTCAGTGCATAATTCAAATCTCCAAATGGCTGATTATCTGATATTAATTCTATAAGTGAACGTTTTTCTAATCGATATTTCTTTTTAAATACTAAATCTAACGCCATATCAATTTCTTCAATAGAAATACTTGAAAGAAAACCTAAACGGCCTGTATTTACACCCAAAATAGGAATTCCGGCATCTTTAATTAAAGTTATAGAATTTAATAACGTTCCATCTCCCCCAATGCTAATAAGAAAATCGATTTCTCTATTGATATCAGAGAATCCGGTAAAAATGGTATAATCCGATTTAAACTTAATTTTTTTTTGCAGTAATAACTCAAACGGCTTATATATATGTATTTTACATTTTTTATTTTCTAAAAAATCAATTAAATGCTGAATACTTTTAACGTAATTTTCGGGGATTGTTTTTCCGTAAATTGCAATTTTCATAAAGAAAGATTTATTAAAAAAAAACTAAATTTAAAGCTAATTTATATTGGTGCAACAAAATGAACAAAAAAACCATTTTCCCCTAATTTATTAATACTATACTCAAATCGAAAGACTTTATCATAATAGGTAACAAAATCTAAGCCAATTCCGGTTCCAAATAAAAATGTGTTCGATAATTTATTATTTATTGATCCTTGTCTATCGTAAGCATATCCAACGTCGACTAACAAATTGGTATAGAGCGAATAATGAAGCAGACTGAATTTACGGAAAGGAATAAATGGAATTTTTTTGACCTTTGTTGGAATAATAGCGAATTTTAAATTGGATTTACCAACTATAAAATTCTGGCCGTCAATTACATAATATTCATACGCCCGAACATAATCATTTCCATAACCCAAGCCTTGTCCTAAAAAATACGGTTGAAATGCAGAAGTTGAAATTTTTGTATTTACGCCTCCGGCATAATACCAACGTTTACTTATTTCCCAATATTTTCTATAAGAAGCATGAATAAATGCCATATTTATTTTCTCTCTTTTTAAAAGATTAAACCCATGCTTAACCACTTCTAAATCAAAATAATTTCCATTTAATGGGTAGGCTTTTATATCTCTATGATCTCTTTTAAACAAATAAAAAAAAGTAAAATATTGCAAATGGTTTATTAAGGAAAAATCGGGATTAAGGTGATTTAATGTATCGGAAAAAAGATAATCATTATAACTTAAATGAAATGTATGCGTGCTAAATATTCCTTTTCTATAAACGACATGAAACGTGGAAAAAATATTTTTCACTAAATATTGTTCTTTTTCTTTATAGAATAATTGATGGTTTTCTGCTGTATTATAAGGGACCTCGTGATTTCCTGAGAAACCTCCACTTATTCCTAAACCAATTGTTTTACGTTTATTGATGTATGGTATTTTGTATGAAATCCCATATAATTCATCATATCCTTTTTTAAACATAAACATTAAAGACTCTTTTCTTCCTCTAAAATTTTCCCAGCTAAAATAAATACCATAGTCTAATTTCGATAAATCTTTTGTTTCCCACCAGGTATTAAAATTCCGTTCATTTATTTTTAAATATAATGAAGGCCATATATACCAACGTTCTGTAAGATTTATATGAATACATAGTCTGTTTTCAGGCTGAATTATAGTATCTATGGTAACAAAATTAAATAATGACGTATTTAATATATTTTTTCTTGACTGTTCTATACGATTTTTAATATCGATGATTGCAATGGTGTCATTTTCTTTAAATAATAATTCTCTATAAATTATTTGTGGTTTGGTAATTTTATTACCGATCAACTGAATCTGTTGAATTACAAAAAAATCGATGGAACTTTTGGTATTACTTGTATCTTGAGGAAATAATTTTGAATTGACCGGATTTCCGAATGAAAAAACAGAGATATAAAAAGAAAATACAAAAACAAGAAAAAGGAAATAATTCAATCGCATTTGCCTAGGTATTCAAATAATTCATAAGTGAATCAAATCTTGATTTTATTACATCGTTATCTTCCTGCTCGGAATAGGTAGCCGTTACGCAATATTTATAACGATAAAATGTTTGTAAAACAGCACGGATATCAATTTTATTTACTTTTATTGAAATTTCAATTTTTGTTGAATCGGGGTGTGTGGTTACGTACATTCCCAAGACTTTCGCATCGTTCGATTCAATTATTTGGGCAATCTCTTGAAGCGAATAATCGTTATTGTTCATTTCAATAACAATAACACCTCCCGGACTTTCGGCAGAGGTAAAATGAGAAAATTTTTGAACCAACGAACAAAGGGTAATAACGCCTAAGTAGGTATTGTTACGCTCAAGTACGGGGAGTAAAGATAATTTTTGCGATGAAAAAAGACGAATAATTTCAAATATGTTTTGATCATAATAAACAAAAGGCCTCAATAAAGAAAGATGATGATTTCCTAATGCTTCTTCGGGTTCATTTAAATTTTCAATATCCGCTTGAGAAATTAAACCAAGAAATTCTTCATTATTCACAATGGGCAAATGAGAAACTTTAATTTCCTCCATTATATTTAGCGCATACGAACCGGAATCGGATGTTTTAAGAGGAATAATAGCTGTTGAGATAAACTCTTTTGCAATCATGAAATGCTTTTATTTAATTATTTTCAATAAATATTATTTACAAACATAGTAATTTTTTAGTTTTGCATATCAATTCTCTTAATAATGACAAAACTTAGTGTGAATATAAACAAAATTGCCACCTTACGCAATGCTAGAGGAGGAAATCTTCCCGATTTACTAAAAGTAGCGCAAGACTGTGAACGTTTTGGAGCAGAAGGAATAACAGTGCACCCTCGCCCCGATGAAAGACATATCCGATATCAAGACGTTATAGATTTGAAACCTTTAGTTACAACCGAATTTAATATTGAAGGGTATCCATCTCAACAATTTATCGATCTTGTTTGTAAGGTAAAACCACATCAAGTTACGCTTGTACCAGACCCACCTGAAGCAATAACATCAAATGCAGGATGGGACACTATAAAAAATGAATCCTTTTTAAAAGAAGTTATCGCTGAATTTAAAAAAAATAAAATTCGCGTTTCTGTTTTTATTGATACCGATTTATTATTAATAAAAAATGCCATAAAAACAGGAACAGACCGCTTAGAGCTTTATACAGAACGTTACGCCAAAAATTATTCATCCGGAAAAGAAAAAGCCATTGCAGATTTTATAATTGCCGCTAATGTGGCAAAAGAAGAAGGACTTGAATTAAATGCAGGGCACGACCTTAATCTCGACAATTTAAAATATTTTTCATCAGGGATCCCCCATTTAAAAGAAGTTTCTATTGGACATGCCTTAATAAGTGATGCACTGTATTTTGGACTAGAAAACACGATACAGATGTATCTTAAACAGTTAAAAAAATAAGTATTTATAATTTCAATTTCATGAAATTATTTTATAGAAAATTTGGAGAAGGAGATCCAATTATTATCCTTCATGGATTATTAGGATTATCGGATCAATGGATCCCTGTTGCCAAGAAACTATCTTTTCATAATTACGCCGTTTATATTCCCGATCAACGAGATCACGGTCAGTCAGGCCATACAAATAAATTTAATTTTGATGTACTTTGTTCCGATTTACTTGAATTTATAGAAGCACATGAAATTATAAATCCAATTATTATTGGTCATTCTATGGGAGGGAAAATAGCCATGCATGTTGCTTTAAACAACTTAACTCCTATTAAAAAACTCATTATAGTAGATATTGGAATAAAACAATATTTACCTTCTGATTTTTCTATTCTCGACAAATTAACCGATTTTGATTTGTCATCCTTTACTAAACGAGCAGATATTGAGCAATCAATTTCATTATTTATCCGTAAAATCCCTTTAAGAAAATGGATACTCAAAAATATCCGTTTAAATGCTCATAAAACATTCGAATGGAAATTTAATTTACCTCTTATCCGTCAAAATGCGCAATTAATTTTTGAAGAAATACAATCCTTAAAAAAATATACCCATCCAATATATTTTATTCAAGGGGAATATTCAAATCACCTTACAAAACAAGATTTTCCTGAAATAAAAAATATTTTTCCAATGGCCTCTTTCTTAACAGTGAAGAATGCATCGCATTGGGTACATGTTGACAATGAAGAAGATTTTCTTCATTCTCTTTTAAAAATTATATAGTTTCTTCCTAAGAAATTAAGCTTTTTTTATTTTTTTGCGAAATACTTTTTTTGAAATAGATACACTCATTTCAAACAACAAGTATAAAGGAATGCTAATCATAATTTGGCTTATAATGTCTGGTGGAGTAATAATTGCACCTATAATAAGAATAATTATAATAATTATTTTTCGTTGTTTTACAAGAAAAGTAGGAGTTATAATTCCAATCTTTGTAAGAAAATAAACTAAAATTGGAAATTCGAATGTTAACCCGGTTGCTAAACAAAGGTTGGAAACAGTGTTCATATAAGAATGTAAAGAAATATAATTCTCTACATTATCGCTTACTTTATACGTTCCCAAAAAATTAAGGGTTAATGGGACTATTAAAAAATAACTAAAAACAACTCCCAAAATAAATAAAAAAGAAGTAACCCAAACAAAGCCGCGGGAATGCTTTTTCTCATTTTCGTTTAAAGCCGGTTTTACGAATAACCATATTTCAAATAAAATATAGGGTATGGCAACAATAATCCCGGCAATAATAGAAATCCATATTGAAATAGTAAATTGGCCGGACATACTTGTATTAATAATTTTTAAATTTAAATTATTAACACAGAAATAATCTATGTTCAATTTATTTCCAAATAAACATAATATTTCGTTCGTAATAAAATCAGCATTTTTTGGTGCTAGAATAATATGGTCGAAAATAAATTCATTAAAATAAAAAGCGACACAAGAAAATAAAATCACAGCAAATAAAGCGCGAACAAAATGCCATCGAAGAGCCTCTAAATGCTCCCAAAAAGACATTTCACCATTCGCATTTTGTTTTTTATTCTTTTTAAACAATTTTATTATTTTAGAAAAAGCAATTCATACAAAAATAAGCTTTTTCATATATATAAGCCCCTTTATAATGAAAAATAATTCTTACCCTCTTTTAGTTTTTTTTAAAAACAATCCTTTTCGTATAGGCATTCCCTTTAATAAATTTAATTATTAATAATTCGAAAGTGAACTATCTTTATTGATGTCTTTTTTAATTTCCAAAACAAATTTTATATCTTTGTTTATAGAAAAGATATCTATATCATTAATATATACATATGAAAAAAATATTTTTTATTCTTTTTATTTCCGTAATTTATTTTAATAATAATTTACAATCTCAAGTATCGGATATTTTTAAAACAAATTTCATTCTTGCAGAAACCTATCTTAATGATGAAAACTACCAAGATGCCTTGCCCGTTTTTTTATTTTTAGATACCTTAACTCCCGGCAATCCCAATATTTGTTTTAATGTAGGGGTATGTTATATAAATTCTATGTTCGAAAAAACTAAAGCAATTCCATATTTAGAGAAGGCTATAGAAAATGTTTCTATTTCGTATGTTGGTTATGCCGATGAAATTACAGCTCCTATATTTGCATTTTATTATCTTGGAAAAGCATATATGATAGCTAATCGAATTGATGAAGCTTTAACTAATTTTGAAAAATTCGCATATTATCTTACTGAAAAAGATGAAGCACTTTTAAAAGACGCAAACCGTCAAATTGAAATGTGTTACAATGCAAAAAAATTAATGAATAACCCTGTAGATATAAGAATAGATAATGTGGGAGAACCTGTTAATGGTCCCTTCCCTGACTATTCTCCTGTTATATCTACAGATGAACAAACTATTATTTTCGTATCGCGCAGAGAAGGTACCACTTGCGAAAAAAAAGACACCGATGGAAAATATTTTGAGGATATTTATATTTCCACATATGATACTACACAAAAAAAATGGACAGACTTAAAAAAAATCGGGACTAATATTAATACATGCGGACATGAAGCACCAATAAGCTTATCGTACGACCGAAAACAATTATTTATTTATAAAGATGATAATGGAGATGGGAACATTTATGTTAGTCAATTAAAATTAAATAATTGGACAAGTCCCGATAAATTATCATCAAATATTAATACAAAATCATGGGAAACGCATGCAAGTCTTACGTCCGATGGGAATACACTCTATTTTACAAGCAATAGACCCGGTGGGTTTGGCGGAAGAGATATTTATATGTGTGAAAAGCTAGCCAACGGAGAATGGTCTGCTGCTCTTAATCTAGGGCCTCAAATAAATACCGAATATGAAGAAGAATCGCCTTTTATTCTTCCCGATAATGTTACTTTATATTTTTCATCGAAAGGACATGAAAGCATGGGTGGTTTTGATATTTTTACTTCCACTATTTCGGATGAAGGATATTGGTCAACACCGGAAAATATAGGCTACCCGATTAACACAACCGATGATGATGTTTTTTATGTGCCGACTATTGATGAACAACATGCCTATTACGCCTCAGCCAAAGAAGGGGGTTATGGCGATTTAGATATTTACAGACTTAGTATTATTGCACAAAAAAAATTAGTTGCACACCTTAAAGGAATTGTTTTTGACGAGATTACACTTAACCCGGTTGGTGCCAATATTCAAGTAGTTGACGCCTCAACCAATGAAATTGTAGCACGTTTAACTTCTGAAGAAACTACAGGGAATTATTATGTTTCATTACCTATCGGGAAAAAATATTTTATTACTGCCGAAGCAGAAAATTACTATCCTACCGATAAATATCTTAACATCCCTGATACCATAACGAATCCTTATTTTACAGAAGCGATTATTATGAAAAAAGTACCTGCAACAATTGCTATTAAAAACAAAAAATTGATTTTCGAAAATAAAGAAATAGTTGTAGGAGAAAGAATTGTATTGAATAATGTGTTTTTCGATTTCGATAAATACACCTTACGTCCTGAATCGGTAACAGAATTAAATAAGTGGGTACTATTCCTAAGCAATAATGGCACATTAAAAATTGAAGTATCGGGACATACCGATAATAAAGGAACTGCAGAATATAACAAGACCCTTTCGGAAAACAGAGCTATGGCTGTATGTAATTATTTTATTGAGAATGGAATTGCCAAAACTAGAATAAAATATAAAGGTTATGGTTTCGACCAACCAATAGCTACTAATAAAACCGATGAAGGACGACAGAAAAACAGAAGAACTGAAATTAAAATTATCAGCAAATATTAATTATTTCTATTTCATTTAAATACGGTTGTTTTTAAAATCCTGAATTAGTTTTTTAAAATTTAATCCCGAAGGGATTTCAGGTTTGTATAAAATCATAGCACGCGTTACCCTATGCTAAACCTGTCTTCTGACAAGGCAGACGTACGGGAACGGTTTAAGAATTAAGACAGCACTCACTAAAATGTTTGCGCTCGTCTCCCGACGAGTGCCCTCTTGGCGAACTCAATGAGAGCAAAAAGGAAAATGTTAGTGCCATTAAAAATAATAAAAAATAGTAGTTTTGTAAAACATGTCAGAAAAATGCAAAACTGCCGAAAAAGAAAAAGCCTATTTTGTTACATTTACAAAGTTGCTTTTTGTTGACATTTTATTTTGCAAATGTCGATTACAAAAAGTATAAAATTGCTCTTAATTCTTTTATCTTTATTAAGACCTGTTTGTTAATAGCTTCTTGTTAACTTAATGACATTGGACAAGCGCAAACCTAGCAGGCACTAAAAAATGCAACGAGCACCATCAGAGTAATTTATTGCCCCTAACGTTTTGCGGCTTGGCGTAGTGGCGGATTTTTAGCACAAAAGTTCAATCGA
>DAOLWT010000072.1:0-9295 GCA_035421345.1 Bacteroidales bacterium | reverse complement strand
CCGCCGGCATTTAATATTTCTAATCCGGTTGAGAAAGCATAATTCTTTGAAAAATTAAATTCGGTCATTAATCCATAACCAAAACCTATTTTAGAGCCGTCGTTTGTAAAATTTTTATCGCTTGGAACAAACCAGGATAAGGCAGGAGCTGCTTTTAAACCAAAGTGAAATTTTGATTTATCGGTATCCTGAGCCATTACGGAATTACATAAAAATAACAACACGAAAAGAATAGGGAAGAATGATAACTTTTTCAT
Organism: Bacteroidales bacterium; assembly: GCA_035421345.1. GTDB lineage: Bacteria > Bacteroidota > Bacteroidia > Bacteroidales > CG2-30-32-10 > DAOLWT01. The sequence continues at coordinate 9,038 of DAOLWT010000072.1, read as the reverse complement.
ATTTTTGATTTTTTATTTATAAAAATACGTACAATATTACTAATAAATTTTCAAGTATGAAAAAAACTTTATCATATGCACTTCTTTCAGCGCTTATTTTTATTTCTATTTCATGTAATAACAGAAATGAAAAAAAGGAGCCCAGCAATAAAGATTCTATTTCTAATGAAGATACGTTTAGTGTAAAAATACATAGATATGAAAAGGAATTGTTTTCTATAGATATTAAAAACTTAAAACCCGGATTAAAAAAATTAACAGATGAATATTCTTTTTTTATTTCAGCTAGCTCTTTAGATGATAGCTTGAATTTAACGCAATTGAAAAATTATTTAACCGATAAACGGGTACAGGAACTCTATGAAATCTGTTTAAAAAAATATCCTAACGTTACTGATTTAGAAACCTCGTTTACAGAAATATTTAAAAAATATAAAACCTTCTTTCCCAATAAAAATATCCCTAAAGTTTATACGTATGTTTCCGATTTATTATACGAAAAACCAATTATTTATGAAGATAGTGTTTTAATAATTGCGCTAGATATGTATTTAGGGAAAAACTATAAATATTATAAAATGCTCGGACAGCCTGAATATAAAGTAGATAGGTTTTCAAAAGAATATATTTATGTTGATTGCATGCGTGAAATAGCTAAATCAATAATTCCACAAAGTAAAGACCTTAAAACGTTCGTTGATTTTATTATTTATGAAGGAAAAATCCTCTATTTTTTAGATGTAATGTTAGCAGATACGCCTGATTCAATAAAAATATACTATACTCCCGAGCAATTAAATTGGTGTGCTGATAATGAGACAAATATGTGGTCTTTTATAATTGAAAGAAAACTAATGTATTCGAAAGATGTTGTTATTATATCGAAACTGTGTAACGACGGGCCATTTACATCTGTTTTTTCTAAAAAATCTCCAGCAAGAGTAGGGCATTGGATAGGCTGGAAAATTGTTAAATCGTTTATGGAAAAAAATAAACAGATTACATTAGAACAACTACTCAAAAATGAAGATGCACAGGATATTTTAACTCGTTCCGGATATAAACCTGCCAAATAATAAATAAAAAGGAAACTTATTTTAATTTTTTACATATAACAAATATTATCATATTAATGGTTAGAATATGAAGATTAAATTTGATTTTTCATGAAATATTTTGTTAATTTGTTAAATATTATTAAACTGCTTGAGATATACCTGAGTTGTATGGTTAATTTAATGAAGGGTTTTCTTCTTTTATTTCTTATTAACATAGCCGTATTTGTAAATGGACAACCTACCATGACGAACAATAATGCGGTGGTTTATCACAATGTAGGTTCTGTTACATGGATAAACGGTTCCCTACAAAACTTTGGCGATTCCATTCATAATTTAGGAAGAATATATGTTTCAGGAGATGATAAACCCAGCAATCAGGGTGATTTAATAAATAAAGGGGTGATTTCCGGAAACGGTAAATATTTTGTTGCCGGACATTGGATTAATGATAGTGTTTTTAAATGTGGTACCAGTGAAGTTTTTATGGATAATACTCCCGGCGGTATTCCTTCTATTGTTAATAATCAATATATAAAAGGTTCAAAAATAACTACGTTCTACGATCTTACGTTAAGAGGTGTAGGTATCAAATTTATGACTCAGAATGATACAGTGAAACATTTGTTGAATTTAAACGACCGAGAACTTGCAGTTGACAGTAATACCGTTTTTGTTACCAATACCAATCCTGCTGCTATTACAAGAACATATGGGTTTATAAGTAATCTTTGGGATGGAGGGCTTAACAGATATACCGGTGTTGTTGGTGCTTACCTTTTCCCAATGGGTTCCAGCGGTGGTCCTTATGCCGGTCCTTATCGTTACAGACCGGTTGATATTAGACCAATTAAGAATACACCAAGTCAATATAAAGTGGGATACTATAATTATGTAGCTACGTTAGATGGTTTTAATATTGATTCTGTTGATAATACTTTTTGTAAAGTGAATCCTCTTTTTTATCATAGAATTAACAGAGTTGCAGGATTAGACACGGTAGATATGACTATTTATTATGATGCAGTTACCGATGGTTATTGGAACGGACAGGGTAATTGGAATTTAAATAATTTAAACCAGTGGACTAACATGGGGAATACATCGCTTGTGTATAACCCAATGCGGGGTGTTAAAAAAACGAAATGGGCAACATGGAAAGATTTGCCTTATGCCTTAATTGCACAAATACCCGATTCTGTTACAATTACTGGCGTTGATGAAATTTGTATTGGAACCGGAATTACCTCATTTAACGTAAATGGAAATGCCGGTAGTTCTTATATATGGACTGTTACCGGTGGTCATATTGTTGGCGATTCAACCGGAAATAAAATTGATGTTATATTCGATACTCCGGGACTCGGAATTGTAACGGTTCAGGAAGTTATTAACTGGAGTAAATGCGAAAGTCATACGGCCCATTTTTATATTCCTGTTTATCCTCAAACTATTGCAAACTTCGAAGTAATACCAGAAGATTCTACCCATATTTTTTCTTATGATTTAGTTCATTTTGTAGATCATAGTTCTAATGCCGATCAATGGCATTGGGATTTTGGCGATAATTTGGTTTCTGATCAACAAAGTCCATTCCACATGTATACAAATCCCGGACAATATAAAGTATGTTTATCGGTGGAAAGCGACTATCATTGCTTTGATGATACCTGTATTGTAATTAATGTGTTGGAAGGAATAGAGGATATCCCAAACATTATTACTCCCGGAAACGATGGATTTAACGATTTATTTAACATTAATACGAGTGGATTAACAGAGTTTAATTTACAAATATTTAACCGCTGGGGAGCATTAATATTCGAAAGTAATAGTCCGTATGTTAAATGGGATGGAAAAACGCTTGCAGGGGAATTAGTAACCGACGGAACTTATTTTTATATTCTTCGAGCAAAAAGCGATATCCAAGTTTACGACCGAAATGGTTTTATAACCGTTTTAAGCAACAAATAAAAAACTACCAATCTTCTTTAAGCATAAACTTTACGTAACAAATATTCATTCCTTTTTTAGTGAATTTTTCTTCGTAATACGTTTTTATGGATAATATATCATCCATATAATTTGATTGATATAGGTTATATGAATAATATAATAGCTTATGTTTCTCTTGTTGAATAATGTTTAGCGTATAATCGAAAAAAGGAATATTATCTGTTTTTAAATGAATAATTCCGTCTTTTGCGAGAAATGAATAATATTTTTGAAGAAATGGCGGGGATGTTAATCGTTTTTTTATTCTTGATTTATTGAGTTGTGGATCGGGAAACGTAATCCATATTTCCGCTATTTCTTTTTCTCCGAAAATATTTTCTATAAACTCAATCGGAGTGCGTATAAAGAATGCATTGGTTAATTTTTTTTCGTTCGCACGGGTACAGCCTCTCCATAAACGATCGCCTTTCATATCGATTCCAATAAAATTTTTTTCGGGATATTTTTCGGCAAGCCCTATGGTATATTCTCCTTTCCCACAACCTAGTTCTAAAATAATAGGATGGTTATTGTGAAAAATATTTTCAGCCCATTTATTTTTATATTGGAGCGATTGCGCTTGAGTTGTAATATCCTGTACAGAAAACTGCACAATATTTTTAAAAGTTTCTAATGCTGCAAATCGTTCTAATTTTCTTTTAGCCACCTCTCGTAATTATTAATAATTTAATATCCACGCATCTTTATTTTCATAAAGATTAATCTTTGATAATTGCTTTAATGCTTCTTCTTTCGATTTAAAAGAATAGTAACTAACAGCATAAAGTGCTTCTTCCGAAATATAAATAACTTCCGGATTATATTCTTTCTTTTTAAGGACGTTGGCAAATTTTTCCGCATTCTCTTTTATCTTAAAACTACCTGAAATAATATAATATTTATCACCTGTTGAAGTTGTTAAAACAATATTTGATTGTTCGGAAGTGTCTTTCGAAATAGGCAGTTTAGAAAATTTTATGAAAGTATTTTTCTCTTTTAGTGCAATAGATAGACCGCTTTTCTTTTCAGAGGTTTTATAAACTTGAAGGTATATAATGCTTGCTAATGAAAGAAAGATAAATAATAAAATCCATAAGGCTACTTTTAAAAAATTGATTTGTTTTTTCGGAGTATTTGTTCCTTTTGAAAATTGTTGTTGTAATTTTATTTTTACCTCATCACGTATAATGGGTTTAGCAATTATTTCATTTAGGAGACAAGTATCAGGATTATAATTTACAGACGTGTCAGGATGAAAAGCCTTTTCAGCATTAATAGATGATAATGAAAACCGCCCGATTTTAGGGAAAATAATTTCTTTTTTTTCAATAAGTGTTTTATTAATTTCATTTACAAAAGATAAAATTTGATGGTTTGCTTCGATAAATGAAATTCTATTTTTATCGGATAAATAATTAGCTAAAATACCGTCGTTATTAATAATTGACGGATTAAACGTAATCATTTTTACGGGAGGACTTATTTTATTTTCTACTATCTGTACTTTTGCAGGTATTGATTTTAGTATAAAAGCGCCAAATCCCGGCAGTATTACCGTATCGAATTTATAGAGCAATTCAGCTATATAGGTTTCAATCATAATAAGGAAATAATTATTTTTTGGTTGCCTTTAACAATGCTACTATTTTAGTAATATCGGCAGGAACATCAACAGAATAACTCTTATGAGTGGTTACGTTAACGTGAATAGGATATCCGTTTTCCAGCCAACGTAGTTGTTCAAGCGATTCCGATTTTTCGAGCGGTGTGGGCTTTAAATGCGTAATTTCGCCCAATATACTGGCTCTATAAGCATAAATGCCAATATGCTGAAAACAGGGGTTTTCTTCCATCCATTTCGATGATTTTTTATCTCTAATAAATGGGATAGGAGAGCGACTAAAATAAATAGCCCTATTAAATTGGTCACACACCACTTTTATAATAGTTGAATTAGAAATATCTTCTTCCGTATCTATTTTTTTTATCAGCGTAGCAATTTTAACGTCTTCTTTATTAAAACAGTTTGCTACAAGATCTATTTGTTCGGGATTAATGCAAGGTTCATCTCCTTGTATATTGATTACAATATCGTTCGAATTATATTTATTATTAACATTTATTTTTTTAAATGCTTCATAACATCTGTCGGTTCCGCAAAGATGGTCTTTGGAGGTCATAATAACATTTCCGCCAAATTTTTTAACATGGTTTTCAATGCTTAAATCGTCGGTAGCTACCACGATTTCAGTTAAGGTAGTTGATTTGCTAACTTGTTCATACACGCGTTGAATCATGCTTTTGCCGTCAATTAAAAATAATGGTTTCCCGGGGAAACGCGATGACTCATATCGTGCAGGTATTATTCCAATAAATTTCATGTTGCAAATTTACAAATTAATCTTTTAATGGGTTAAATTGCTTTATTTGTTGTTCTGTTAATCTTCCGTTAACCCAAGTCTGATCCAAGTCTGCATTATATTTTTTATAAAAATTAATGGCAGGGGTATTCCATTCTAATACCTGCCATTGCATTCGTTTAGCCCCTATTTCCTTTGCTTTTACAATAACCGATTCAAACAATTGTTTTCCTATTTTATTTCCTCTGAAAGCTTGTTTAACAATAATATCCTCCAAATAAATACATTTTCCTTTCCAGGTAGAGTAGGAGATGTAGAAAAATGCCATTCCTACTATTTCATTTTTGTTTTCAGCAAGAATTATTTCAAATACAGGATTATTTCCGAAACCGTCTTTTTTTAAGTCTTCTTCGGTAATAGTAACTTCTTGCGGTGCTTTTTCATAAAGTGCTAATTCTTTTATTAAACTAATAACCGCCGGAATATCCGATTCATTTGCCTTTCGAAGGTTTATATGCATGATGTTTTATTATTAGAGTCCGATTTGATTAGCTATTTTTTGCATGGCTTGAACAGCGATTTCTGCGAATTCATTCAGTGGGATGCCAATTATTTCGCATTCTTTAATGTTTTCTCTTTTTACGGAAGCAGCAAAGGCTTTTTCTTTCATTCGTTTAACAACAGATGATGGTTTTACCGAAGCAATTTTTTTGTCGGGATAAACATAGGTTGTTGCTTGAATTAAACCGGTAATTGTTTCTCCGGCAGCTAATGCATGATGCAATTTTTTATGTCGGGGCGCTACTCCTTCAGCATCTTCGTTATGATATTGGATAGCTTCAATAATCTCCGGATCAATTCCTTTTTCTGTTAGTATTCGAGCTGTTTCCAAACCATGAATTTTCGGATCGGCATGGGTTATTTCAACATCTAAATCATGTAATAGACCTGCCATGGCCCATTTTTCGGTATCTTCCTTTAAATGATTCGCCAACGCCCACATAACCGCTTCCGATGCCAAACAATGCCAAATGGTGCGTTCGTTTTTAATATATTCTTTTACTAATAAAAATGCTTCTTCTCGTGATATCATTTTCTTTAAAAATTAATGCGTATCTAAATCATGAATCATATATGATAAATGTTTCATTACATTGGTAATTTCAGCCATATATTCATTCACCGCTTTTACACTTCCGGGGAGTGTAAAAATAATCGTTTTTTGAATAGTGCCTGCAACAGAGCGACTTATCAATGCATTTGGTTTTTCACTTCCATATTTATTTCGAATAAATTCCATAATGCCCGGTATTTCTTTCTCGAGCATCGGTTTAACTACATCTACCGTAAAATCTTTCGATCCGATACCGGTTCCTCCGGTGGTAAAAATGAAATCGAAATTTTGTTTAGTGTAATTTGTTAATGTATTTTTTAGTAATACCTGATCGTCGGGAATAAGCGAATAATCAATATCAACAGGATATTTTATTTCTTGGAAAAAAGAGGTAAGCCGTTCTTTAATTTGCGGACCACTTTTGTCTTCATATTCTCCTTTGCTAGCTCTATCGCTTAATGTAATAATACCAATTTTATAGGTTTTAGGGAGGTATGTCATCTCATCACCTGCTTTTAAAGTACCACCATGTATAACGCGACAAAAAATTCCTTCTTTCGGCATAACACAACTCCCTACTTCCTTAAAAATAGCACAGGAATCGCCATGACATTTTTTTCCGATTTGGGTTACTTCCAAAACGATATTCCCCACTTGAAAACGATCTAGTATATTTGAATGGTGTAAAATGATACCTTGCGTAGTTATATTTTCTGCAAACTCCCCATATTTGATAGCTCGGTTGGATTCTTTTGAAAATTTGTGAATGCTTTCTGTCCCTAACAAACTTACCTGACGATGCCAATTTCCGGAATGAGCATCATTAAGTACGCCGGTTTTGTTTAAGGTAATGGAATCAACAGGATGTTTTACAGTTCCTTTTTTTTCGGAAATATTAACGGAGATAATTTTTATTTTATTCATGAATAGGGCTAAATATTGGTTTTTGATTTTTCTAAAAGGCTAATTTTTTCTATGACCATTTTTTTGTCAACGGCTTTACACATGTCGTAAATGGTTAGTAGGGCAACACTAACAGCTGTAAGTGCTTCCATTTCAATTCCGGTTTGGCCGATACATTTTACTTCGGAAATTATTTTTACTCCGTTTTTTTCGAGTGTTGCCTTCACATCAATTTTAGTAATTTGTAAGGGATGGCATAACGGAATTAAATCGGATGTTCTTTTAGCCGCTTGAATACCGGCAATTTCGGCAACCGTTAATACATCGCCTTTACTTATGTTGTTTTCTTTAATGAGTTGAATCGCTTCATTGGAAAGCTTAATAAATCCGGATGCTTTGGCTATTCGTAGTTGTTCCAGTTTATGGCCCACATCAACCATATTTGCTTTTCCTTTTTTATCAATATGCGATAGTTTTTTCATAGATGGTACATGTTTTAAAAAATGGGTTAGCCTCCAATTTGATTAAATTTATTTTGAATGCTTTTCGTTCCACATTCCGGTTTTAATGATATCGCCATGTCTATTGCTTTTTCATATCCTTCTTTCCGAATATCGATGGAAACATCATTGAATAAGCAAGGTCTAAGCAAACCGTTACTCGATAAACGGAGTCGATTACATGTAATGCAATTACCTCCTTCTCCTCCTTCAACAACACTAAAATGACCTTGCAATAAATCCATTTGATGAATAAATCGGATTTGAAGATTCTCTTTATTACAAAATTCTTTTACTGCCATTGCATCGGGTTCTTCGGCTGATTTTGAAATTACACAGTTTATTTTTATAGGAGAAAGTCCCCATTTTTGTGCCGCTTTAATTCCTCGAAAAACATCCTGAATATGGCCACCCCTTGTTATTTCTTTATATTTAATTTCGTCGATGGTGTCTAGACTTATATTAAGTCTTTGTAAACCGGCTTTTTTTAAAGGTTCTGCAAATTCTTCTAAAAGCACGCCGTTCGTTGTCATCGATAAATCAGTTAATCCGTTTATTTTCGATAATTCGTTTATAAAATCGACCACTCCTTTTCTAACCAAGGGCTCTCCTCCGGTAATTCTTATTTTATTTATCCCTTTGCTTACAGCGACTTTTGCAAACTCAATAATTTCTTCAAAACGTAATATTTCCCGGTGATTTAATAATTTAATTCCTTCGGAAGGCATACAGTAAAAACATCGTAAGTTGCAACGATCTGTAATTGATATTCGGAGATAATTTATTTTTCGATTAAAGGGGTCGTACATTTACCAATTCTCCTTTTTTAATTTCTTTTATTCCAATTGGAATAGTCATAATTCCTTCGGCAAAACAGTATGAATGAATATGTCCTGATCCATGATAGGAAATAAGTTGAGCTTCTCCGGCATCATTAATGGTTACGGGTATCCAATTTAAGCGGTCTGTTTTATTTCTTTTAAAATTAGCAGCCAATGGGAGTTTAATATTCTTTATATTAGAAGAACAACCCATTATTTGATAAAGAAAAGGGTTTACAATCATTTCAAAAATAACAAAAGAGGATACAGGGTTTCCGGGTAATCCA
>DAOLWT010000071.1:0-9324 GCA_035421345.1 Bacteroidales bacterium | reverse complement strand
CGAGTCCCAAGGCTTATTAGCCATCGCAAAAGCTTCCAGTCGTCCCATAAGGATGCAATTGGTAATTACTAATCCAACAAAAACAGATAGTTTTTTGCTTACATCATATACGTATGCTTTTAATATTTGGTCTACAATTATTACCAAAGCGGCAATTACGACAAGCTGAACAATAATTCGAATACTTGCTGGTATCGAGTTACGTATTGATGAAATAATTAAATTAGAAAAACCCGTAACAACAGTAACAGATAAAGCCATTACAAAAGCAGGTTTCATTTGGGCTGTAACAGCTAATGCCGAACATACGCCTAGCACCTGAACGGTAATAGGATTATTTATATTAAGAGGAGCTTGAATTATTTTTTTAATATTCATATCAATTATTCCAATTAATTTATTTTTTTGTTTTTTTTATAAAAGTCAAATAAGAGCTTAACCCATTAAATATCATATCCTCTAATCCTTTACTTGTAATTGTTCCACCAGAAATAGCATCTACACTATGTAGGTCATCGGGCTTAACAATTCCTTTAATAACTTTTACCGATACAAAATTTTCATTTTGGTCGAAAATCTGTTTGTTTAAGAATTTTTGTTCAAATTCGGTTGTATTAATTTCTGCGCCTAATCCGGGAGTTTCTCCTTTATGATCAAATACGGCACCAGCAATAGTATTAAAATCATTTTTTAATGCAATATACCCCCATATTGGCCCCCACAATCCTTTGCCTCTTAATGGCATTATATATAATGAATCCCCATTATTAGTAGATACAAAAACAGGAAAATTTCTTTTTTCAAGTGGTTTTTTTAATTCCATGTAAAGATCTAAGGAAAAAGCATCTATATTTTTTACTATTTCTCCTTTATGATTTATAACAAAAGCATGCTGAATGTTTTTTTTATACAGTGATTCTGCGTTTTCCACACTGGATTCGACATTTGCCGAAGATAAAATATTCTGCATTTTTTCAATTCTAATATTGCTTTCTTGTTTCGGTTTTAGCGAAACAGCAACAAAAGTTAGCGCAATTGCAACTATTGAAACCAATACAGTTAAATAAATTATTATATATTTATTCGAAAACATACCTAATATACTTAGTTTTTAACAATTGTTCTTGTAATCCTTTTTTTAATATGACGTTGAATAATAACATGGTCTATTAATGGAGCAAACGTATTCATTAATAATATCGACAACATCATTCCTTCGGGATAAGCAGGGTTAAATACCCGAATCATAATAGCAAACATTCCTATTAATAACCCATAAATTATTTTTCCCCATGGTGTTTGAGCGCCGGTTACCGGATCGGTTGCCATAAATACAGCCCCAAACATAAATCCCCCCATCATAAGTTGTGTTAGCGGATCTACTGTCATATAATTTGTAACAGCAAATGCATTAAAAATAAGTGTCATTATAATTCCGCCAATAACGGTAGATATCATAATACGTGCACTTCCTACACCCGAAATAATTAAAATAATGGCACCTAAGATGATTGCTAATTTTGATGTTTCCCCAATAGAACCGGGAATAAAACCAAAAAACAAATCGGATAGTGAAGGCAACATATCTATTTTATCGAGAGCCGCTTCCGATAATGGAGTAGCACCCGTAACCCCATCTACGGTTTTAAGTCCATCAGACAATCCATTTATCCATACCTTGTCTCCAGTAATTTTTGAAGGGTATGCAAAAAAGACAAAAGCCCTTGCAACCAATGCGGGGTTAAATACATTCATCCCCGTTCCGCCAAAAGCTTCTTTTACAAAAATTACAGAAAATGCAGTAGCAACAGCAACAATCCATAAAGGCACATCAACCGGCATAATTAAGGGAATCAAAATTCCAGTTACCAAAAACCCTTCATTTACTTCATGATTCCTTATTTGAGCAAAAATAAATTCAACCCCTAAACCGGTTACATAGGTAACTACAATAATAGGCAGAACTAATTTTAGCCCAAACCAAAAATTTTCCCATAAAGATACATCCAATCCTATTGCTAAATGGTGTTGATAACCGGTATTCCAAATTCCAAAAAATAAAGAAGGAAGCAATGCTATGATAACAAACGACATGGTTCTTTTTAAGTCGCTGGCATCGCGAATATGACAGCCTTTTGTAGTAACATGATTGGGTACAAACAAAAAACTTTCAAATGCATCAAAAGTAGAATGAAATAGTTGAAACTTTCCACCTTTTTCAAAATTGGGTTTAATCTTATCTATATATTTTCTGAGTCCTTTCATTTAGTATAGCTGTTTAACTCATTTCTTTTCTAATAATATCGAGTCCTTTTCTAATAATTTGTTGTGTTTCCATTTTCGATGTACACACAAAATCACATAAAGCAAAATCTTCTTCCGATACTTCATAAATACCCAACTCTTCCATTTTTTCAATTTCTTCTGTAAGAATCGCTTTTAATAAATAAACAGGATAAATGTTAAAAGGAAAAACTTTTTCATACTGACCGGATAGCACAAAAGGCCTGCTTCCGCCATGAAAGTTTGTATCGAAATCAAATTTTTTCCCGGGAAAAAGAAAACTTAAAAATGTTCTGGAATTACTAAATTTTGATATTCCTGGCAATGCCCATCCGGCAAATTCATAATAATCACCTTCGGGAATAATCGTAAGCTGATGATGATAATAACCCAAAAATCCATCGGGAAGAATTTTCACTCCGGTTAAAACATTTCCACTAATAAATCGACTGTTTTCTTCTGCGTTTTGAGAAGTAGCAATTTTATTTATTTGAGCGCCTATTAATGTTTTAATGTATGTGGGTAATTTTGCATTTTGACCGCTTATGTTAATAATTCTTTCTGCATCATAAATCCCGTTATCAAACAACTTCCCTATCATTACAACATCCTGCGGATTAACATACCAAATTGTTTCTCCTTTATTAATAGGCTTTGTTTTATGTATTTGCAATCCCACATTTCCCGCTGGGTGAATTCCTTTGAAATAATTTAAGGTTGCATTTTTAATATTAGCAAAAATATTATTTTCAATAGATGCATCTAATCCTAAGCAAACATTCCCTTTAGTAAGTTTAGCTAAGGCATTTACCCCCGTTTGGAAATATTGAATTTTATCTTTAATAATAAATTGATAATCGGGTGACAAGGGAGAGGAGTCAAAGGTTGAAATATAAATATCTCTCGGATAACTATCAACAGAGGGGATAATATCAAAAGGCCGTTGTCTTAAAAATGTCCATAATCCAGAAACGTGTAATAGAGAACGAATATCATCAGCAGTAGCTGAATCAATAGCCTGTTTTTCAAATTTACGATAAATAATATCAGTATCCGCTTTAACTGGTATTTCAACAATTTTACGTTTTTCTGCTCTTATAGGTTCGAGTACAATTCCACTAACGGGAGAAGTAAATATTATTTTTTCATTATTTTTATTAAAAAACAAAGGGTCTCCAGCCTGAATTTTATCTCCGGGTTTCACCAATAATTTAGGAATAACATCAATAAAATCATCAGGTTTAATGGCATAAATTTCAGGTTTATAAAAATCGGAGATTACTTTTGAAGCAACCCCTTTCATCGGAATATTTAAGCCTTTTTTTATTTTAATAGTCTGCATTATTGATTCAATTAACAGCTTATTTTATATAATTTGGTACAAATATATAAAAGAGTTTTTATGTTTAACTATCTAAATAAATAAATTCATCTTTTAAAAAAAATTTAAAACGAATTTTTTTATTGTAAATTTCTTTAGTATATTTGAGTTTATTATAGATATAAAAATTTAATACATATGAAAACTATCTACTTATCTTTAAAAGCTTCATTATTATTTTTAATAATACTACTTTTTACAAATAATAAAATACATTCTCAAGTATTGGAATCAATTACAGATACACGTGATGGGAAAACATATAAAACGATTCAACTGGGGAACCAACATTGGATGGCAGAAAATTTAGCATTCGACACACCCAATTCAAAGTGTTACAAGAACAATACAACCAACTGTCAAACGTTTGGAAAGTTGTATAATTGGGAAACAGCAAATAATGTATGTCCTTCGGGTTGGCATTTGCCTTCCAAAATTGAATTCGACACACTAATTAATTATTTAGGCGGAAATGAAATTGCTGGAGCAAAAATTAAATCCAATTTATTATGGTCTACTAGCTATCCCTCAAACTACCAAAAAGTGGTTAGTTGTAATCACTCCGATGAAGAATTAGAACACGATTCTATTGAAATTAACACCAGCTTATTTTCTGCGCTTCCCGGTGGAGGTTATTATATGGGGGATGTTTTCGACTACCTTGGAATTCACGCATGTTTTTGGACATCAAACGAATACAACAAATATAGTGGATATTATTTTAATGTTTACGACAAATCAACCGGAGCTGGTATATCGAATACACAAAAAAATGTGTATTTTTCTGTTCGTTGTCTGAAAAATAATTAATTTTTTTTTATCACTTGGATAAAATAATTACCCTTTTGCCCGATACAGGGAAGCTTACCGCTATTCATGCAGCTAATGTTATAATGAAATCGAATTTACTTGTAACACCATTAATAGACCTTGCTTTTTCAAATCAATACCCTTTATCATTAAGAGCCGCAAATACCATAGAAATTATAGATTCTAAAAAGCCGGAATTGATTAAACCTTATTATAAAAAAATAATTAACGGTTTTCCCGAATATAAAATAATAGGAGTTAAACGTTGTTTATTAAAAATATTTACCCGACATACCGACATTAAAGAAGAATTAGTTTGTAAACTAATCGATTTCTGTTTTGCTTTTTTATCCTCTCCCAAAGAGTCAATTGCTATTAAAGCATACTCGTTGCAAATTCTGTATGCAATTTCAAATAAAGAAGATGCACTAAAAAAAGAGTTAATTTCTGTAATATTCGACCAAAGGGAAAAAAATTCGACATCTTTTTATAATTTTGGAAATCAGTTTTTAAAAAAATTATTAAAAGAAACCAATGGCTTAAGCAGCTGATATTATTTATTCAAACAAACATTACAATGACATCATCTCATAAAAAAAAGATTAAACCAAATCCAAATAAAAAAAGCAATACTTCTCTTAACTCTTCTAAAACAATAATTCCAAGACAAAAAAATTTAATTCCTGCACTCCTTATTTTTATTTTTTCGTTTTGTTTGTATGCAAACACAATTCAAAATAAATATGCATTTGATGATGATGTAATTTGTTTAAAAAATCAATTTGTTCAAAATAAATTAGCTAATGTTAATGAAATTTTTACAAAAGGGTTTACTTACGGCTTTAATGGATTAAATACCGATAGTTATAGGCCATTAACATTATTGAGCACCGCTTTTGAAGTATATCTATATGGAAATAAACCGAACAATCACCACTTTGTTAATGTGTTGCTTTTTTCATTAAGCTGTTTAATTTTATTTTTAGTATTACGAAAAATGTTCAGTAAGTATAATATTTTACTTCCTCTTATTATTACCTTACTGTATTCTGCACATCCAATACATACCGAAGTAGTAGCGAATATTAAAAGTCGAGATGAAATTCTTTGTTTTTTATTTTTTATAATTAGTTTAAACTTTTTTATGATTTTTATTAAGAAAAAGAAAATGCCATTTCTTGTTATTAGTAGTTTATTTTACTTTTTTTCGTTATTATCAAAAGAAAATGCAATTCCTTTTCTATTCATTTTTCCTTTAATAGCATATTATTTTACCGATACCACGTTAAAAAAAATAGTGTTGTTCTCCATCCCTTTCTTTGTAACTTTTCTAATATATTTTATAATACGAAATGAGGTCATTGACACCCTTATTTTTACTACCCAAATTGATATGGTGAATAACTCATTAATGGCGGCAGAAAATTACTCAAATCGATTAGCAACCGCCTTTTCAATGTTGGGGAAATATGTAATCCTTTTAATTTTCCCGTTAACCCTTGTTTGCGATTATTCTTACAACACCATTCCTATTACAAGCTGGGCCGACCCAAAAGCGTTTGTTTCTTTTATAATTTACGCAGGAGCGTTTATATTTGCCCTTATAACATTAAAAAAGAAAAATTATTTTTCGTTTGCCATTTTATTTTTTTTAATCACATTCTCTACCGTATCAAATATTTTTAAAATAATAGGTTCTTCTATGGCAGAACGATTTATGTTTATTCCATCGCTCGGGTTTGTAATTATATTGGCATTATTACTGGTTAAAATTTTTAAGATAGATATAAAAGGAAATAATAAAAAAGGACTCATTCCCATGTTTTTCATACTTGGCATCATCCTATCATTATATTCATTTAGAACCATTGATAGAAATAAAGATTGGAAAGATAACGAACATTTATTTTGGAAAGATGTTAAAACCAATCCTGCCAGTTTTCGACTACATTATGCAGTAGGAAGCGCTGCAAGGGTTAAAGGAGAGGCGGCGATAGATACAACTACTCGTAATAAATATTTTAAAGAAGCTATTTCTCATTATTATCAAAGTTTATCTATAATCCCAAAACAGGCAGAAACATGGTATAATATGGGGGTTTGCTATTATGCTTTTAATGATATTGAAAAAGCGATGCAGGCATATAAACAATGCATTCAATACGACCCGAATTATAAATCGGCCTATAATAATATTGGAGTTATTTATTTTAAAAAGTTTAATTACGATTCGGCATCCTATTATTTCAATAAAACAATTCAATTAGACCCCCGAAATGCCGATGCTATATCAAACGTAGGAGCTATTTTACATACAAACGGGAAATATGATGAAGCACTTCAATATTATGAAAAATCATTAGAAATTATGCCGAACAATAAAAATATTTATACAAACATGATTAAAATATACGAACGAAAAAATGATAAAAATAAAATTGAATATTACAAAAACAAATTAAAAGAATTAAATTAAATATATTGTAACCAAATTAATGCTCATTCTACATACTTAAACATTTAATAATTTCAACATGAAAAATAATTTTATAAAACGTTTGTTATTTAACATCCTCTTTTTTTCTTTCATTATATCATTAAATAGTTGTGTTAATGGATTAAATTATGAAAAAGGAAATGGAAAAGTTATTAAAGAAACCCGAACATTTGAAAGCTTTAATTCCCTAGATATTTCCGGTGGTTTTCAAATTCATCTTAAGCAAGACAGCTTATCATCCGTTGAAATTGAGGCTGATGAAAATTTAATGAAATATATTTCCACTCAAATAAAGAATCGCACATTAATAATTGAAAACAAAGTTAATATTAAAGGTTCTAAATCTATTCAAATAAATATTCACACACCCAATTATGAAGAAATAGATTTATCGGGGGCGATAGACCTTTTTAATTTAGACACATTAAAACTAGAAACACTTAAAATAGATATTAGTGGTGCATCAAAAATAACATTGAATCTTAAATTAAAAGAATTATTTCTCGACTGTAGCGGCTCCGGGGAAATAAATCTTGCAGGCAAAGCAGATAAGGTACACACAGACCTATCGGGAGCATCCGAAATAAATGCATTTAATTTTATTGCTGATAAATTTGAGTTTTCATCTTCCGGTTCTAGTAAGGCAAACCTGAATGTAGTAAGCAATTTAATTATTGAATCATCCGGTTCTACCAAATTAAATTACAAGGGAAATCCGAATGTCGACCAAAATACATCAGGAAGTAGTAAAGTAATAAAAGTAGATTAATAATATTATTTAAATAAAAATAATTCGAATATAATATGTCTAATTCTGACCAAGCAATTGATTTATTCAAACAAGGATATAACTGTGCTCAATCTGTTTTTTTAGTTTATTGTAAAAATTACCACATTAACCCAAAAGAAGGTTTTAATCTTACCTCTGCTTTTGGTGGAGGCATGGCTAGAATGCAGGAAATATGCGGTGCTATATCGGGCGGCACCATGGTTTTAGGACTCGCAATAAGTAATTACGAAGAAGACTTAGCAACCAATAAAGAAAGAGTATACCATATAATTAACTTATTTATTCAAGAATTTAAAGAGAAATTTGGTTCTACCAAATGCAGCGAATTGTTAAATTGCAATCTTAACACTTTAGAAGGACAAATGTTTTACGATGAAAACAATTTACAGCAAAAAATATGTTATAATTGCATAATAGAAACAATAAACACGGTTGATCGTTTTATATTGAAATATGGTATAAAGCCCTAATAAAAAAAGCAAATATATATTCCAATTGTACTTAATTTAACGGGCTTGATTTATTATTAATTAAGAGGAATAAGAATAAATGTTTTCAGAATTTATAAAAAAGTATTTTAAAAAAACTAACAAAAGGTAAGGTTATATACCAAAAAATTGGATGAGGATGAGGGGAGTTGAGGTTGGGTTATAAACGAGTTGTGGTGCATTATAAAAAAGACAAAACAAACATGAAACAGATTTTTTTGGTAATATTATTTTTTGCTTTTTCAACTGTATTTGGACAAGATATTTCTCAAAAGGAACTTAATTACAAACCTGTTAATTTAAAGGAAGCAGTTAACCAATTGAAAGTAATTCAGCACGACACAGTTAAACAGAAAATTATTGAAATGTCTGAAAACGATTTTATTGCAAATGCTCATTTTGGTCTTGGAATGTGGATTCGAAATAATTGGGGATTATGGAAAGGGAATGAACTTGCTAAATATTTTAATTCTATTGGGATTTACCATCCTGATGATATGTCAGGAATTATTCTAACATCTTACTATCGAGAACTTCATGGTCAAGATTGGAATGTAGATAAACAAGTCATATATTATCAAGAATACTGGAAAAAATCAAATGAACACATCCAAAGACTTAAGACAGACACAGCATATCAAAACATCATTAAAGCTCAGCAAGATTCAATACAAAAAGCTCGATTTGACCAGAAAAAAAGTAAATGGACAAAAGGGGAAAAAGTTAGTGGATATGTTGAGCACAGATGTGGTTGTTTGGAAGGTCTTTTCCTGAGAACGGAAATTGAAGCAACTATAATTGAATGGCAGGGAGGAAAACTGCTTCTCCATATTGACAAATACATGGACAAGAAGAAAAAAAAGAGAATCGTAAAATGTTACAATGTTGAGAATGATTTAATACTCATTGAACATCATGAATTATTTAGACTGGTAAATGAAAAATAACGCACCACAACACATGGTATAGTGCATGCGGGTTTCAGAGGTATGCGAGCTTTTGTAGCTCGTAAAAAAAGTCAGTGTAAACTGATAGGAAATCGCCTCGTAATCCCGCACGACACCATACCATCAAC
>DAOLWT010000070.1:0-9355 GCA_035421345.1 Bacteroidales bacterium | reverse complement strand
AAATTTCATCTCTTTAAATGAAAATACTTATCGGAATAGACGATACCGACAATTTGGAAAGTCGGGGTACTGGTTTCCGTTCACGGGAATTGGGAAAACAATTAACGGAAGCGGGAATAGGCAATTTATTAGGGATTACTCGTCATCAATTATTATTTGATGCCAGAATTCCTTATACTTCTCACAATAGTTCCGCATGTCTTGAGATAGAATCCAATAGAATACAAGACCTTTATCCTTTTTGTGCCGACTACTTAATAAGAGAAAGTGCCGAAGGTTCGGATGCAGGCTTATGTATTGCTCCTTATGAACATGTTTCGGAGCTTATTATACAATGGGGACAACGTGCCAAAAAAGAAATTATTACCCAAGAAGAAGCCCGAAAAATTGCATCAACCGAAAACATTTTTTTAGAAGGATATACTGGCACCAAAGGCGGCATTATTGGATCGTTAGCAGCCGTTGGTTTACGAAAAGCCGGAAACGATGGTCGCTTTTTGTGGATTAAAGGAATGAGAGAACTAAGCGGTGTTTTTTCAATTGCAGAAATAAAAGAAAAAACAGGAGTTCATGAAATAATGACCAAAAACCAGGAACCTCTTCCTAACGAAGAGCTTATATTTTTAGGCGATTGGTGGAGACCTGTTCTAAAAAATAAAAAAATTATTATCTTTGCAGAACAAATCAACGAAACGCATTATGGATGGCAAGTCGTATCAAAAGATTACATTAAAAGCATTTCCAACTAGTATCGGATTCCAAATTACCGAATTAATCCTACTTGCAGGAATAGGTGCTTTGGGAGTTCTTATACATGCTTATTTAAGAACACCACTTAAACTTCCCGGACATAACGGTGTCTTTTATATGGCATTATTACTATCAGGTCGACTTCTTTCTCAAAAAAAATTCGCATCCAGTTACTCCAGTATTGGCGCGGCTTTTATGTTGCTTTTACCTTTAGGTTTTAAAGACCCTTTTATGCCTGTTATCTATTTTTTCCCTGGCTTTGTTGTTGATTTTATGTATAACCAATTTAAAACATTCCGAACACATCCGCTTCTATTAGCCACCATTTGCGGGTTTGCTTATTTTACAATTCCATTAACCCGTATTGTTATTCAATTTTTTACCGGATTTCCTTACGGCTCATTAACAGGAGGTTTTATTTACCCTTTTATTACTCATTTTATTTTTGGTTTTACGGGAGGTCTTATTCCCGCAGGAATCAGCTTTCTTAAAAAAAGAAAAAAACAATAATTATAACAAATTTATTTCTAATTAAATATTCATCCATTCGTTATGTTTCATTATGCATAACTACTTAAATAAAATAAAAATATTTTTCTTAGCATTCAGCATAGTCTGTTTTATTTTATTTTTTAATTCCTGTCTAAAAGAGGAAAATAAAGGCGCTGCACCTACTCTTTCATTTAAAATCGATAGCAATTATATTTATGAAGATGATACTGTTTTGATAGGTAAAACTTTTAAAGTTGGTATTAATGCTACAAAAGGAGATGTAAACATAACTAACTTAATTATTAAAGTTAGTCACGATTCAACCTTTACCTATTTAGATACCGGTATGAATACGGCTTCGTTTTCAATTACCAAAACGATTATAAAAGGAATTGCACCCAAAGAAACCTGGACATTTATTGTTCGCGATAAAGCCGGAAATTCCCAAACAGTGGTTCTACACATATATTCCGATACCAATTCCGTTTATGGAAATATTAACACCATCCCCTCTATTCAGCTTGGAGCACAAAACAATACTTCATTAGGAAGTTTTTTAGACATTAAAAATAATAAGATTCATCCCCTTTCACAAGCGTATATGCTTCAAGATTCGATTGAAATACTGTATTATTATGATGCCATACAAACCGATGCGAACACGATTGCTTCTCCTAATGCAAACCTCGACCCATCCGTTTTCCCTGGGAATGAAGGTATATCGAATTGGACTATTAAAAACGAAACGCGATATATAAAAACAAATCTTACCAATGCCGATTTTGAAAATTGCGATAACGATAGTATTCTTATTGCTAACTATAACGAGACATTAGCTAAAAGAAAAGCTAAAAATTTAACCACCGGCGATATTTATATTTTTAGAACTGCTAAAAATAAGCTGGGCATGTTTAAGGTAATTCAAGTCTCTGGACAAGAAAGTGGGTTTATTGAAATTAAAGTTAAAATACAGCCATCCTAATATGACTCGAAATGTAAAACCTTATATTATTTTTATATTCTTCTTCTTGTTAGGATTGTCGGCATTCTCGCAGAGTATCTTTAAAGGAACAATTACCCATGCTTATACCAACTCCCCTATACAACATGCTTATATTAGCATTAAAGAGCTAAATGTTAATACTTATACAGGCACAAACGGGAATTTTGAGTTTAAGGATATTCCTAAAGGAGACTATCATATAAAAGTGAAAAAAATTGGATTTCAAGACACCGTATTTTCTATAAAATTAATTTCGGAAACCTATATCATTAACCTAAGCCTTACACCCGGTTCTTACGAAATGGATTCCGTAATTGTAACAGCTACCCGCAACGAAAAAAACACGACCGATTTACCTGTAAGCATTGGCATTATTAATCGTGAGCTTATTCAAGCCATTCCGGCTATAACGGCCGATGAATATTTAGTATATATTTCTGGAATTAATATCTCCCGCCATTTTGGTATTTTTTATAAAACCGGCGATGTTACTATGCGCGGACTAAACCGGAATGTTTATACGCTTTTGCTCATTGATGGTATTCCTGCAAGTATTGTGGACGGAGGCGCTGCTAACTGGAATCGGATTAACCCCGAAAATATTAGAAAAGTAGAAGTTATTAAAGGACCTAACTCTTCGCTCTATGGTAGCAATGCCATGGGAGGGGTTATTAATATTATTACCAAAAAACCAACACAAGCGTTTAAAGGAGATGCTAAAATTTTTTATGGCACTTATAATACTTTCGGAGGAAGCTTAAACCTGAGTGGAAGTACAATAAAAAATGAAAAAGGCTTCTACTGGGCAACCGATGGATTTGTTAGAAGAAGTAATGGCTATGTTCTCTACCCTGACTCTTTAAAAGAAAGTACCGATGTAGCTACTTATCTCAATGAAAATAATCTGACTCTCCGTTCCGGTTTCCAATTTAATAAACATCATAATATTGAAATGCAGCTCACATTATCCGATAATACCATGGGGGCTGGAAGAAAAATTTTTGAAGAAAAAGGAAACTACGAACGTGATTTATTTTATTTTTGGAATGCCCGATATAACGGAACTATTGGAAAAGCGAAAATTTATGCTGCTGCTTTCTATAAATTTAATTGGAATGATGCCCAAAAAGAAAGTATAAAACAAAATGGTTCTTATACTTTTTTAAATACCTATACGAATTCAAATGATAAGGGGTTATGGTGTAATGTATCGATTCCGTTTAAACAAAATCATACGTTTACTTTCGGTTTAGACAGTAAAATCGGGAAAACTACCTCTTCCGATATTTACAGAACTTCTACCGATACCGTTACCTACCAAGGAAATCTAGACTATTACGGTTTGTATTTGCAAGATGATATTGTTATTATTAAAAATAAATTAAAATCGATTGTCGGTGTTCGATCCGATTTAGTCAATTTTTACAATCCAGATTTTTATATTGACGCTCCTTCGGGTATTACTTCTTTTATGCTTCCTTACTTAACTTCATTAAAAGAAAAAAATTGGAAAGCCATTAGTCCTAAAGCCGGATTACTCTATAAATTCAACGACAGCCTCTCTGTTTATTTAAATTTCTCTAAAGGCTTCCGATCGGCTACACTTAGCGATATGTGTAAAACGGGAGATGTAAATAAAGGATTTAAACTAGCTAACCCCGATTTAAAGCCCGAATTTATTAGCAACATCGAATCGGGATTTATCTATAAATACAGAAATTTAGAGATAGAGTCGACTGTTTTTTATTCTATAGGCAAAAATTTTCAATATTTTGTAGGCACCGGAGATTCTATTTATACAACAAAAACAAAGAAACAGCCCGTTATTAAACGAGAAAATATAAGTCGTGTTGAAATTTATGGAGCCGAAATTTCGATGCATTTAACCATCAATTCGAAACTTTCTTTTTTTGCTAACTATACCTTTAACCACTCTCAGATAAAGGACTTTGACACAACTATATTTATTTCGAAGAATTTAACAGATAAATTTTTAATTGATGTTCCTACCCATCGTATTTTTTCGGGCTTTATATATAAATCAAATCTGTTTAACGCCAGTATGGTTCATAAATATGTTTCTGCAAGTTGGGCCGATGATGAAAATACCATTAAAGTAAAAGGCTATTCTTTATTTGATGCTAAAATATCGAAAAAGGTATTTAGCGATTTTAACATTTCTATTATTGCCGAGAATATTTTTAATACGGTATATTTAGATAGTAAAGGGATGCTACCTCCGGGAAGATTTTTCTTGGCTTCTATTCAATACTCGTTTTAAAAAGGCTGTATAATACTACGTTTGCAAGCGAACAAAGTTGTTCACTCTTAATTTTTTAAAAATTTTATAAGAATTAGGCTGTTACTTCAATGCCTGTCTGTCTCACTAATTCAATTATAGGAGAAGTATCATCGATTGCAAATCTTTTTGAGCCAATGGCTAAGGGCTCTATCCTATAATCAACTTTTCCGGTGAATAGCCATGGTTTTGCTAAAATATAATCATCATCGGTATCAAAAAGGCTTGAAACGAGCAAAACATCTATATCGCTTTCGGGAGTAGCCACATTAGTTGCATAGCTACCATAAAGATATGCTTTCTCAATGTTGATACCTGCATTTTTTAATACCTGCAAATAAGCACGAATAATATTTATAGCATCTTTCTGAGACATTCAAATAATTCTTTGGTTTTACAAAAATAATCTTTTGCCACTTCACTTGAAGGTACTTTAGGCAGGTATTCTGGATATCTTCCTTCGATCTGATATTTCATTAAAACCGAAAGGAATGTCGTGTTATCTTCGGTTAAGCTAATTTTAGACAGTTCTGACAAATAAATAAGGTTATGAGATTTGGGGGCTAACTGGTTTGTATTTTTAACTACTAAGGCTTTTAAACTCTTTTCGATAGTAAGATGGCAAAAAAATAATCCTTCGATGTTTTTTCCTGCAGCTAAAAGTATTTCAGCTGTTCCTAGATCGTTCGTAGCTCCTTTTATCCAATAATCAATTTGCTTATTAATATCTATCATTAAGAATATTGGTTTAAACAAAACGAAGTTAAGAAATTATTTTGATATTTAAAAAGAATATATTACTAAAAAAATCAAAGGCAATAATAAAGAAAAATATCCGCAAGTTTACGCGCGATTGTATAGCGCTTGCCTACCAGCTAGGCAGGGGCAATATTCTTTTTTTTATTCAAAATTGGTTTTTCTTTTTCGGTAGTTTTGATTTTTTTATATAATAAAATTTAAAAGGATAATTGCCCATATTGCTAATAATACATAATATCCAATTCCACCCCAAAAAGCAATCTTAGCAAATGTTTTTCCTTTAAATTTTTCTGGATTTTTTTTAATCTTTCGTAAGCCAATATATCCGAAAACAACTGCAAATATTGGAGCAAGAAATATAATCATATTTAAGCCAATGCCCAATAAAGTCATTGATGGTCCAGTAAGGCCAATTAGTTGAAATGGTAATACAATATATGAAAAGCAACAAGAGAAAAACCCAATCATTGAATGAATATTATTTGTTTTAGGAGGGATACTGTCATTTTTACAAGTCTTTGATGATTTGAAATCAAAAGTCTTTTTGGAGTTAGTCGTGAATGATTGAGTATCATCATTTTTAATGTCATTAATATTTATTATAGTAACAGGTTTCTCTATATTAACAAATTCAACGATTGAATTCGTTTCAGATGATGCAATGAAGTCATTTTTTTCAATTTCCGAAGTTGATCTCTTTGCCTCTGATTGCTGGTTGTCGTTCCTGTCTTTATGTGTTTTTTTGTAGTCTGCTAGTTCAGGTGTTTTTAATTGATACCCTTTTGTATATTTTCTTTTGGTAAGGGAAAATTCCCCCGTTATATTACATGATGTAATCATTAAAAATAAAATTACTATTCCTGCATTTAATCCTAATGAAGTCCGTTTCATATTTCAGTATTTAATTTTGGAATTGCCCATAACTTTCTTTTTGCCGTATAGCGCCAATATCTACTTTTTTGTTTTTTCGGTGTTCACTCTTAATTCTATGAAAATTAATTACTCAAATATACATTTTTTATCTTTCAAAAAATATTTTCACAGGGGTTTGAGGTATTTTAAAGGAGGCTCACTGAGCACATAATTCTGCATTCTAAACTACTTCTCGCTCCCACGCTATTCTAACGAGTTATTTATTTAATTATTATTCTTTATCGTAACTTGTTTTAAATCCGATGTGTTTACGTGGCTTCGGATTGTCATGTTTTTCAATAAGTTCATCGAGATAACTAAAAACAAGCTCTATGTTTTTATCGTGGTTACTAAGTTTCTTTTTTATAGCTTCTACTTCTATTCGTAAACTTAAATTTTCCACCAACATTTCTCGTAGCTTTGTAAAAATTCGCATAATTTGAATATTTACGAGTATTGCTCTATCGCTGTTTAAAATGCCCGACAACATTGCTACTCCCTGTTCTGTAAAAGCATAAGGAAAACTTCGTGTACCGCCCCAGCTTGATATTCCAAATTGGAATTTCAAGTTTTCAAAATCATGTTTGGTTAATTGAAACATAAAATCATTTGGGAAACGTTTTATGTTTCTTTTTACTGCTTTATTAAGATTCCCTGTAGTTACTCCATACAATAATGCTAAATCCTTATCTAACATTATTTTCTTTTCTCTAATAAGGTATATTTTACTGCTTATTACTTCGTTTGGTATAGCTGGTAAATTATTCTTGGTCATATTGCAATTTATTTACTTTATAAATGTAAAATTAAAATTAGTATTGTAATTGTGTCTGGTCCTGAAATAGGTTTACACTATATCCGATAGAAATAATCATATCTAAGTTGTAATGCTCGACATTGTATATTTTTCCATCTTTCGCAGTTATCGCAAAATTTGCGACAACTGAGACATCCTTTAGTTCTTCTTTTAATGCATTTGTAATGTGCTTACCTATTGTTTATATATCACGATTAAAAAGAGTTGCTAGATCATGACGGTTAAGCCAAACCGTTTCATCTTCAATTCGAACTTCAATCTTGGTCGCAGTTTCTTTATTTTGATAAATAACAATTTCGTTGTTCATACGATTTCTTTTTGAAAATTCAGAAAATACAACGTTTGTTCTCCTTTTTTATTTTATAATATAAAATTTTACATATTTTTATTCATTCCAAAATTTGGAAAATACCTTTATTCGTAATTTGTTGTTAATGCATAGCTATAGTGCTATATCTACACTCGGTCAGACTTCGACACGCAACGCATTAATTGATTTTAAATAATTACCGCAAAATAGCGTTGCTGCTCTGTCTGACCCATCTTTCTTTTCTCAACACGCTATCTCACTCTCTCTAAACTCCTCTCAATAATACTCTCAGGTTGCCCTTCTCAGTGAACCTCTCTTTTTTCTCTGTGGTACTCTGTGAAATTTTTAAATAATTTCGCCACTACTTGGCTTCTTGTAATCTTTAATTCTGCATTCTAAATCCCTTTACCCATTATACCCTATTCCTTTATACATTATTCCCATCAAATTTTTTATAGAATAGAATGTAATTCTTTCATACATATTTTTGATTAAAAAGATTAAATTTGTTACCATTATTATGATACAATTAAATAAATGGATTAACATTGGTGCAACAGCACGTCAGTCGGGCAAAACAGAGCTTGCTTGTCGTATTATAACCCATTTTAGTAAAGAAATAAAAATTATTGGCGTAAAAATAAGTACTATTCATAAGGGGGATACTTTATTTCATGGGAATATAGCCAAGCTTGACAAAAATTTTATCATCGAAAAAAATATTTTTTCAGGAAAAGAAAAAAGTACCGATCGTATGTTAACAGCAGGTGCAAGCGAAGTATTTTGGGTTCATGTAAAAGCGGAATTTTATAATGAGATGTTACAGGAATTAATACCACAAATAGATAAAAACGCTTTTGTGGTATGCGAATCGAATAGCCTGATAAAATACGCTAAACCGGATGTCTTTTTAATGATTAATAAACAAAATACCGCTATTAAAGATTCTGCATCCGATGTTATAAAAAAAGCGCATCATATTATTGAGTATAATGGAAAAGAATTTCTTAATTTTGAACTCTCCGGAATTCATATTAACAATGAACAATGGATATTAACATAGCATGTTTTAGTAATAAATACGAAGAATGATTACATACGAAGAAGCAAGGCATATTATTTCAGAATCGGTTCATTTACTAGGAACAGAAGAGGTTTCTATAAATAAATCCTTACATAGAATATTGGCAGAAGATATTATTTCGGATATAAATATACCTCCATTTAATAAATCAGCAATGGACGGATATGCTTGTAGTCGCACCGATTTAAAGAATGTATTAGAAGTATTAGAATTTATTCCTGCCGGCAAGATGCCTACTAAAATCATTCAACTAAATCAATGTTCCAAAATAATGACAGGTGCACCCGTTCCGGAAGGTGCCGATTGTGTTATTATGGTTGAACAAACTGAAATAATTGCAGAAAATAAAATACGATTTACGGCTTCCGACACATCGAATAATATTGCCTACAAAGCAGAAGATGTAAGTAAAGGAGATGTGGTGCTTACCAAAGGAACCATTCTTTATCCTCCACACATTGCTGTTATGGCTTCTGTTGGTTGTTCTAACCCAATTGTCAGCAAACAACCCAAAATAGCGGTAATATCTACCGGCGACGAAATAATTGAGCCTAATCAGATTCCGGGACCTTCACAAATTAGAAACAGCAATGCATACCAGTTAATAGCACAAATAAACAAACTGAATTGTATCCCCATTTATATGGGTATTGCTCCCGATAAGCCGGAAGAAACAAAGAAAATAATAACACAAGCACTGCAAGAAGCAGATGTTATTTTGTTAACAGGAGGCGTTTCTATGGGCGATTACGATTTTATACCACAAGTGTTAAAAGAAAAAAATATAGATATTAAATTTCAAAAATTGATGGTTAGACCCGGAAGTCCTACTGTTTTTGGGATTCATAATAAGCAATCGATTTTTGGATTACCCGGAAACCCTGTATCCTCTTTTGTTATTTTTGAAATGATTGTAAAACCTTTTCTTT
>DAOLWT010000069.1:0-9359 GCA_035421345.1 Bacteroidales bacterium | reverse complement strand
CCATTATGAACTGCAATCGTTAAGCCTACAAAATCTGGAGAAATCATAGAACCTCTTGACCATGTTTTAATAACAGATTTCTTTTTAGAATCGGCATTAGCCAGAACTTTCTTTTCAAGCTTATAATGAATATAAGGACCTTTTTTTAATGATCTACTCATAGCTTTAATTATTTCTTTCTTCTTTCAATAATATAGTTATTTGACTTATTTTTTGGAGCACGGGTTTTGTATCCTTTTGATGGAATTCCCTTACGTGAACGAGGATGACCTCCAGACGCTTTTCCTTCTCCACCGCCCATAGGATGATCAACCGGATTCATAACAACTCCTCTGGTTCTAGGTCTTCTTCCAAGCCATCTTGATCTTCCGGCTTTTCCGGATTTTTCAAGGCTATGGTCGATATTTGAAACCATTCCGATAGTTGCTTTACATGTTATTAAAACCATTCTTGATTCACCTGAAGGCATTTTAAGAATAGCATATTTTCCATCTCTAGATAATAGTTGAGCATAAGAACCGGCACTACGAGCAAAATTTGCTCCTTGTCCTGGTCTTAATTCTATATTATGAATTACTGTACCTAATGGTATTTCTTCAATAAAAAGCGTATTTCCAATTTCAGGAGCTACCCCTTTACCCGACATAATTTTTTGTCCTACTTTAATTCCATGGGGAGCAATAATATATCTTTTTTCACCATCGGCATAACAAACTAACGATATTCTAGAAGTACGATTTGGATCATATTCAACTGTTTTTACAGTTGCAGGAATATTATCTTTATCTCTTTTAAAATCGATAATTCTATATAATTGCTTATGACCTCCGCCCATATTACGCATGGTCATTCTTCCGCTATTATTTCTACCTCCTGATCTTTTTGAGGGAGCTAGCAGGCTTTTTTCCGGTTTAGAGGCAGTGATATCTTTGTTATCACTTACAACTTTAAATCGTTGGCCTGGTGTTGTTGGTTTTAATTTATGTAAGCCCATTTATTTAAATATTGCTGTAAAAATCAATAACTTGTCCTTCTTTTAGTGTTATAATTGCTTTTTTAAAAGCATCTGTACTTCCTGCAACAAAACCCTTTTTGGTATAACGCGATTTTGATTTGCCGGCATAACGAACTGTATTAACAGATATAACATTTACACCGTACATTTCTTCGACCGCTTTTTTAATTTGGATTTTGTTTGTACTTTTTCCTACAATGAACCCATACTGATGTAATTTTTCAGTAATGCCTGTCATTTTTTCTGTAATAATCGGTCTAACTAATACTTCCATTTTATATACTTTTATTTCACTAATAATTCAAAATTCATATTAAAAATTACTTACTAACTTCTTCCGATTTAGAAAATTGTTTTTCAACATCTATTAATGCACTTTCTACAAATAAAATATTATGTGCATTTAAAATATCATATGTATTTAAATTAGAAGGTATTGTAACTTTTGCTTTTTGCAAATTTCTAGATGACATATAAATATTTTTATTTGACTCGGAAAGAACTAATAACGTTTTCTTATCCAACAAATTAAAACTCTTTAAGACATCTATATATTTCTTTGTTTTAGGCGTTTCAAAAGAGAAATCTTCTAATACAAGAATAT
Organism: Bacteroidales bacterium; assembly: GCA_035421345.1. GTDB lineage: Bacteria > Bacteroidota > Bacteroidia > Bacteroidales > CG2-30-32-10 > DAOLWT01. Next base: position 7,740 of record DAOLWT010000069.1, on the reverse strand, counting down.
TATTATCTTTTGCTTTATAGGTAAGAGCCGATAAGCGTGCCAGTTCTTTTAGTTTTTTATTTAATTTAAAACTATAATCACGTGGACGAGGACCAAAAGCACGACCTCCACCAACAAAAACGGGGCTATTAATATCTCCGGATCTAGCGCCTCCAGTCCCTTTTTGACGTTTTAGTTTTTTGGTACTTCCAGAAACTTCCGATCTTTCTTTCGATTTGTGAGTTCCTTGTCTTTTATTCGACATGTGTTGTTTAACATCTAAATAAATTGCATGATCGTTTGGTTCAATAGCAAATATTGACTCATTCAAGTTTATTTTTTTGGATGTCTTTGACCCACTAATGTTATATACTTCTATTTCCATCTTTCAATGATTATATAAATCTTTCTATCGTAACATAAGAACCTTTTGGACCTGGAACAGATCCTTTAACAATAACAAGGTTTTTATCTTTAATTATTTTAACAATTTGAAGGTTAATCATTTTCACCCGATCTCCTCCCATACGGCCGGCCATTCTAGTTCCAGGAAAAACTCTGGAAGGCCATGATGATGCTCCAACAGAACCAGGGGCTCTTAAACGATCATGTTGACCGTGTGTTTTATCGCCTACTCCTCTAAAGTTATGACGAGTAACAACCCCTTGAAAACCTTTTCCTTTGGAAACACCAACAACATCAACATATTCTCCTTCAATAAATATTTCGGATGTTAACACTTCGCCAAAAGTTTTTCCATGTCCATCTTCAAACCTTGTAAATTCAACAAGTTTCCTTTTAGGGCTTGTATTTGCTTTTGCAAAATGTCCTTGTAACGCTTTGGTTGTTTGTTTTTCTTTTTTCTCATCAAATGCTAATTGTAACGCATCATATCCATCTATTTCTTTCGTCTTTATCTGAGTTACAATACAGGGACCTGCTTCAATTACGGTACATGGTATATTTTTACCATTTGCATCGTAAATACTGGTCATTCCTATTTTTTTTCCTATTAATCCTGACATTATGAATAATTTTATATAGCCTTTTAAATTGTTGTGTATTCTTTATTAATTATACTTTTTATCATACTTTAATTTCAACTTCAACCCCACTCGGTAATTCCAGTTTCATAAGGGCATCCACTGTTTTAGATGTTGTACTGTATATATCAAGTAATCGTTTGTAGGAACAAAGTTGAAATTGTTCTCTCGCTTTTTTGTTTACAAACGTTGATCTTAATACCGTAAAAATTCTTTTATTCGTAGGTAAGGGTATTGGTCCACTTACCACTGCTCCAGTAGATTTTACGGTTTTAACAATCTTTTCTGCTGATTTATCAACCAGATTGTAATCGTACGATTTTAATTTAATTCTGATTTTCTGACTCACAGTAATTATATTTTATAGTTAACTTAATTATAAATTAATAATCATTCCTCTTAATCTGTATAGAACATCTTCCATAATATTTCTTGGGGTTTCTACATAATGTGAAAACTCCATGGTAGAAGTTGCTCTTCCGGATGAAATTGTTCTTAAATCGGTTACATATCCGAACATTTCGGCTAAAGGAACTTTTGCCTTTATTATTTGTAATCCCATTTTAGAAGTAACATTTTCGGTATTTCCTCTTCTTCTATTCAAATCACCTAGCACATCACCTAAATATTCGTCCGGTGTTTCAATTTCTAATTTCATAATTGGTTCTAACAATATTGGTTTCGATTTAGCACAAGCTTCACGAAATGCAATACGAGCGGCTATTTCAAATGAGAATGCATCTGAATCGACCGAATGAAAAGAACCATCTATTAATCTTATTTTTATATTTTCAACTGGAAAACCGGCTAACGCACCATTCGACATGGCAGCTGTTAATCCTTTTTCAATTGCTTGTATATATTCTTTATTTAAAACGCCGCCTTTAATTTCATCTATAAATTGAAGTCCTCTAACTCCTTTATCGGCAGGAGAAACAATTATTTCTAAATCGGCAAATTTACCTTTTCCCCCCGTTTGTTTTTTATATATTTCTCTATGTCTTACTTCTTGGGAAATTGCTTCTTTATATGCTACTTGAGGTTTTCCTTCATTACATTCTACGCCAAATTCTCTTTTTAATCGATCTCTTAATATTTCGAGATGAAGCTCGCCCATTCCACTTATTACTGTTTGACCCGTTTCTTCATCAATTTTAACTTTAAATGTAGGATCTTCTTCTGCTAATTTTTGTAATGCGAGTGCTAATTTATCGATATCTGCTTGCGTTTTTGGTTCAACAGCAATACCTATAACTGGTTCTGGGAAAGTGATAGGTTCTAAAATTATGGGGTATTTTTCGTCGCAAAGCGTATCTCCGGTACGAATATTTTTAAATCCTATAGCCGCTCCAATATCTCCTGCTTCAATTAATTCTAAAGGAATTTGTTTATTGGATTGCATTTGAACAATTCGCGAAATTCTTTCTTTTTTTCCAGTTGATGCATTTAAAAGAACCGTATTTGCTTTAAATGAACCAGCATATACACGGAAAAATGCGATTCTACCAACATAAGGGTCGGTAGCTATTTTAAATGCCAATGCGCAAAAATGGTCATTTACATCTGGATTACGTACTTCTTCTTTTTCTGTAAATGGATTTAGTCCTTTAACAGCTTCTATGTCGAGTGGACAAGGAAGGTAAGAAACGATAGCGTCGAGTAAAAACTGTACGCCTTTATTTTTAAATGAAGAACCGCAAACAACAGGGTTTATTCTTCTTTCGATGGTTGCTTTGCGGATTGCTGATTTTATTTCATCTTCGGTAAGAGATTCTGCGTTTGCCATAAATTTTTCGAGCAAATCATCTCTTTCTTCGGCAGCACCTTCTATTAATTTGTATCTATATTCTGAAACGGTATCTTTTAAATCTTCAGGGATAGGAACTTCGGTAAAAGTAGCCCCTTGATTAGATTCATCCCATTCGAATGCTTTATTATTAATCAAATCTACAATTCCTTTAAAATTTTCTTCACAACCAATAGGTATTTGAATTGGAATTGGATTGGCAATTAATTTATCTTTAATTTGTTTAACGGCACCCAAAAAATCGGCTCCGGGTCTATCCATTTTATTAATATAACAAATCCGAGGTACGTTATATTTATTAGCCTGACGCCAAACCGTTTCCGACTGAGGTTGAACACCACCAACAGCACAAAACAAAGCAACAGCGCCATCGAGTACGCGTAACGACCTTTCTACTTCAACGGTAAAATCAACATGTCCTGGAGTGTCAATAATATTAATTTTATATTGTTGATTATGATAATCCCAATAACAAGAAATTGCGGCAGACGTTATTGTTATGCCTCTTTCTTGTTCTTGTTGCATCCAATCCATGGTAGCAGTACCATCATCTACTTCACCAATTTTTCGGTTTACACCGGTATAATACAATATACGCTCAGATGTAGTGGTTTTACCCGCATCTATATGAGCCATAATGCCAATATTTCTTGTATATGTTAGGTTTCTGGACATTATTTATATTGTATCTCTATCTCTCTATATTTCTATTAAAATCTAAAATGGGAGAACGCTTTATTTGCTTCCGCCATTCTATGTGTATCTTCTTTTCTTTTAAAAGCGCCACCTTCTTCTTTATAGGCCGACATAATTTCACCAGCTAATTTCTGACTCATTGATTTCTCGTTTCTTTTACGAGCATAAGTGATAAGTGCTTTAATTCCGTATGAAATTTTTCTTTCAGGTCTAATTTCGGAAGGAATTTGGAATGTAGCACCACCAATTCTGCGACTTCTAACTTCAACTTGCGGAGTTACATTTACAAGTGCTTTTTTCCATATTTCTAAACCACTTTCTGTTGCATCTTTCATTTTTTGTGAAACAATTTCTATTGAATCATAAAAAACCTGATAAGATGTGGTTTTTTTACCCATAATCATCAGATTATTAACAAACCTTGTAACCAGAACATCATTAAATTTTGGGTCTGGAAGATATATTTTCTTTTTTGGTTTAGCTTTCCTCATTTTCTATATAATGATTATATTATTTTTTTATTTAGCTGCTTTTTTGGGACGTTTTGTACCGTATTTTGATCTGCGTTGATTACGACCTTCTACACCAGACGTATCTAAAGCACCACGGATTATATGATAACGTACACCCGGTAAATCTTTTACTCTTCCTCCACGTATCATTACAATAGAGTGTTCTTGTAAATTATGACCTTCGCCCGGTATATATGCATTTACTTCTTTTCCAGTTTTAGTAAGACGAACTCTAGCTACTTTTCTCATAGCCGAATTCGGTTTTTTTGGTGTTGTTGTATATACTCTCACACACACTCCCCGTTTTTGAGGACATGAATCCAATGCCGGAGATTTACTCTTTCCTGTTATTTTTTTTCGTCCTTTACGAACTAATTGTTGTATTGTTGGCATAATATAATAAGTTAATTAAATGCTTTTCAATAATAAATTTCCACTAATTTTAGGGAGTGCAAAGGTACATGTTTATTTCAAAAAACCAATAGCTTAAATGATTTTTTTTAAAAAAAATTCATTTTCTTGTTCTTTTTCTTCAGCACCTTTTATAATTAATTGTTTTTTAACTATTTAACAATTATTTTATTTTGAGAGGATTTATTGACTTGACAAAATTAAAAAAATATTTTTATTCAAAAAGGGTATTTACGTTTTTTTATGGATTTAAATTTTAAAAAATATTTATTTTTTAAAAATAATATTTTAAAGTTTTTGGTATTTATATACTTATATATAAATTAAGAAAAAAAATACGAACACTTCTTATCTATCTCATTATTTTAAGCTATTTTTGAAACTTAAAAAAAATTAATACTGTGTCGGAATTTATTAAGGATTTAAACGATATTCAACAGCAAGCGGTACTTTGTACCGAGGGTCCTGTAATGGTTATTGCAGGAGCCGGTTCGGGGAAAACCAGAGTACTTACTTATAAGGTAGCACATCTACTAAAAAAAGGGGTAGATTCTTTTCATATTTTATCGCTTACCTTTACAAATAAGGCTGCCCGCGAAATGAAAAATAGAATTATTGGATTGGTAGGTGCGAGCGAAGCTAAAAATGTTTGGATGGGTACGTTCCATTCTATTTTTGCTCGTATTCTTCGCTTTGAAGGAGAACGATTGGGTTACCCTGCTAACTTTTCTATTTATGATACGGAAGATTCAAAAACATTAATAAAACAAATTATTAAAGATCTTGAACTCGACGATAAAACTTATCAGCCGAACTATGTATTATCCAGAATTTCAGGTTCTAAAACAAATTTAATTTCTTCTAAAGAATACATTAACAATGCGGAAATATTACAACATGATAAAGCTGCAGGGAAGCCCAGATTAGCTGAAATTTTTTCCCTTTACGATCAGCGCCTTTTTCGTGCTTCGGCCATGGATTTTGATGACCTCCTTTTTAAAACCAACATCCTTTTACGTGATTTCCCTGAAGTGCTTTTTAAATACCAACAACAATTCAAATATATTTTAGTCGACGAATACCAAGACACCAATTACGCACAATACCTTATTATTAAGAAACTCGCTGCCAAAAATGAAAACATTTGTGTGGTAGGCGACGATGCACAAAGTATATATGCATTCCGCGGCGCTAATATTAAGAATATTCTTAATTTAAAGAACGATTATCCCGACATGAAAATATTTAAACTAGAGCAAAATTACCGTTCTACTAAAAATATTGTTTGTGCCGCCAATAGTGTTATTGCAAATAATAAAGATCAAATTTTTAAAGAGATTTGGACAAGCAACGAAGAAGGAGAAAAAATAAAACTTATAAAATCAGCTACCGATAACGAAGAAGGACATTTAGTTGCACAATCCATTTTTGAACAAAAAATGCAATTCCAACTTCATAATTCCGATTTTGTTATTCTTTATCGTACCAATGCTCAATCGCGAGCAATGGAAGAAGCGTTGCGAAAATTAAACATCCCCTATAAAATATTTGGGGGGCTTTCCTTTTATAAACGAAAAGAAATAAAAGACCTATTAGCTTATTTTCGATTATCTATTAATCAAAGAGATGAAGAAGCATTATGGCGAGTTATTAATTATCCGAATCGAAAAATAGGAAAGACAACCCAAGAAAAAATGATGGCGGTTGCTGGAGAGAAAAATATGAGTCCGTGGGAACTCATTGAAAATATTAAATCCTTAAATTTTGGTGCTGCAGGGGAAAAGATAGATGAATTTGGTACCATGATTAAAAGCTTTGCTGTAATGCAAAAAAGTAAAGATGCTTTTATTACGGCCCAACATATTGCCAAATCGTGTGGTATATTAAAAGATCTAAGCGAAGATGCCTCTCCCGAAGGCGTTGCACGTATACAAAATTTAGAAGCCTTATTAAATGGGATTAAGGAATTTTCGGAAGAAAATAAAGAAAATGAAAATGAGGAACCTAACCAAAAGATGCTGCAAGAATATATGCAAAATATTGCCTTGCTTACCGATTCGGATGATCCCGAAAAAGAAGACGGCGATTTTGTTTCATTAATGACCATTCATGCTGCTAAAGGCCTAGAATTTCCGCATGTATATATAGTAGGAGTTGAAGAAAATCTTTTCCCTTCTAATCAGTCTATTAGTTCAAGATCCGATTTAGAAGAAGAACGTCGATTATTTTATGTAGCACTTACACGAGCTATGACGAGGGTAACTATTTCGTTCTCGGAAACTCGTTATAAATGGGGAAATCTTAACTTCTGCGAACCGAGTCGATTTCTAGAAGAAATAAACCCTTTATATATTGAATTCCCCCGTAAGAAAGCATCATTTCAAGATGATATTGTTTTAAATACTGAAAAAAACAAAAAACAAAAAACACCCTCATCGACGAAAGCTACTTTTTCTGTTAAGAAAAATTTAGTTCCTATAAATAAAGCTATTCATACAACAACCCATTCTTCTTTTCAGCATACGGAAAACATACTTGAAACACTTCAAATTGGGATGAATGTAGCGCATGAACGTTTTGGCAATGGAAAAGTTATTCAAATTGAAGGGAATGCGTTGGATAAAAAAGCAATGGTGTTTTTTGAAGGAGTTGGACAAAAACAGCTTTTATTAAAATATGCCAAGTTAAAAATATTACCTTAGTTTTTTTGTACAAATCATTCTTCTATTTACCCTTTATCATAATAAAAAATAAATTTTTAACTTTATCTAACTCACTGATAACTTATCGATTAGAATACCATTTTTTTAATCAACGTGAAGAATGGCATTCAGAAAATTTTGATACAAAACAAGGTTCTGTTTTGTGCAGATAGCTTGTGCTAAGAAAACGCAAAAACTATTAAAACTTAATTTTTTAAGTAAAAAGTATTATTTAAAATAAAGGAATATCCAATGTCCAATGCCCAACCTGCCTGCCGCCAGGCAGGTTTCCAATGTTAAAAAATAATATAGCTTAAAAATGTCAAATATTCAATATATGCGCGCAAGCCCGGCAAAATAGCGAGGACAGGGTAAGCGTGAATGAAATTTTAATTAGAATTTTAGCAAAGCAGGCCGCTAATTCAGGTGGGCTGTTACTTTGCTATAAAATTCATTTAAAATTTCAGAGCGGGAGGAAGCTTTATTTTGCCTAGATTCTTTTGTTTCTTTTCTCATCATGGAGAAAAGAAAAACAAATCTATCTAACTCATCCCTAAATCACTGATAATTGATTGATTAGAATACCATAT
>DAOLWT010000068.1:0-9402 GCA_035421345.1 Bacteroidales bacterium | reverse complement strand
AAAAAATAAATAATATACCTATACTGAATTTAACAATTGTTTGTTTTAATGGCATTAATATAATTATTTATTAATTTTTTTAGGTTTAGTTTTTATCACAAACACTCGATTCTTCTTTTTTAAATTCGTTGGTAATAGCAAAAGACAAACGTAAACATGATTTTTTCTTTTTAGCAACGCCAACTACATAATATCTGCCATCAGTAACATTATCAACAAAATCGACTTTATTAATTTTATAGCCCACGTAATTTGTATCAATATAGGTTTTTATTTTAGCAGGAATATAAATTAATGGAATTTCCCAATTGGTAAATAACAATTTGCCACTTTTATGAACACATGCAACGCCGGTCATTTCATTCATTACAAATGTTGCATTATAAACCGTATCGACCATAGCCCATACTTTATCAACCACATTAGGGTATTTTGACTTAAATGACGATTTTACAAAATTTGGCACTTCCGATTCGTTGATTTTTTGAGCATAACTACCGATAAATACAATAATAAGTGCTAACAAAAAGAATATTTTTTTCATATCATGCAATTTTAACGCGTTAAATTTACAAATATCTGTCTGATTCCATAAAAAAAACAAAATAAATATTTTAAAAAAATGTTTTAAAAAAAATATGTTTAGCATTTTGTTAAAAATTTCTTTGAATAAATCATGCTCAAAAAAAATTTTAAGGTAGTTTTGCAATAAATATAATAGCATTATGAAAAAAATTATTTCATTAACCCTTTTCGTCGCCATAATTTGTGTTCCTGTTTTTGCCCAAATTACTTTCGAAAAGCATACATATATACCGAAAGAAGGAGATAGTTTGCTATATCGATTGATGCGCCCTTTAAATAATGATGAATCGCAAAAATATGCACTTGTATTATTTTTACACGGAGCAGGCGAAAGAGGAAATGATAATTCGCTTCAATTAACAAATGGGGTTAATAATTTTGCATCCAACTTAAACCGGAAATTATTTCCTTGTTATGTAGTCGTTCCTCAATGTGAAAAAGGCTATCGTTGGGTAGAAACAGATTGGAAACTTCCAAGTCATACCATGCCCGACACTCCTTCTGTATATTTGAACTATACCATAAAACTGATAGATTCATTAATTAAAACGCTGAATATAGATCCAAAGAGAATATATATAACGGGCATTTCAATGGGTGGTTTTGGTACCTGGGATGCTATTAGTCGCTGGCCAAAGAAATTTGCTGCCGCTGTTCCTGTATGTGGCGGAGCTGACACTTCTAAAGCCGATATAATAAAAGATATTCCTATATGGGCTTTTCACGGTGAAAAAGATCAGGTGGTTTTAACATCGAGATCTCGAAATATGATTCAAGCATTAAAAAAAGCAGGAGGCAACCCTAAATATACCGAATATCCGGAATTGGGGCATAATATATGGGGGAAAGTATACACAAATCAGGATTTGTTAATTTGGCTTTTCTCACAAACCTTAGCAAATCAAAAAAAATAATGAATAGGAAGAACATATTAAAATCATACTATCCACATTTATTAAAATGGAAATCCGGAAAACATTTTCCATTGCTTAAATTTGCCGGCATTGCTGTTGTTACCCTAATTATTTTTACTGCTTATTCATACCGCCCGAATCCTATTTCTATTGGCAAAAAAGAAATAAAGCAATCTGGAATAAAAGATTATTTTTCTCCTGCATCCTTTGGAATAGGAATGCTAGCAATAAAACGAAGCGACACCTCCAATCAAAAAGCAGTAATAGATTCGTCAAAGCAACGATTTTTACTTATAGGCGATTCTATGTTGGAAACATTAAGTTACCGCTTAAATGACTATTGCAAAAAAAATAATCATACCATGAATGCGGTTATCTGGTATTCTTCATCTACCTTATGGTACGGTAACAGCGATACGATTGCATATTTTATCAAAAAATTCGACCCCACTTATGTTATTCTTGTGTTGGGAGCAAACGAACTTTTTGTTAAAAATATTAATACCCGCGATAAATTAGTTAAAAATATTATTCAACAAATAGGAGATATAAAATATATATGGGTAGGCCCACCCAACTGGAAAGAAGATACCGGAATAAATAATCTTATTTTTAGAAATGTAGGGAAGAAAAAATATTTCGCTTCTAAAAAATTAACATACGAACGATTTAAAGATGGCGCTCACCCCACCAAAAAATCGGGCTATAAGTGGATGGATTCTGTTGCAACATTTATTATGAATGAAAGCATGTACCCTGTAATTTTAGAATTCCCCGATGCACCTGCACTTCAAAAACCATCTTTAACACTACTGGGCCCTCATCCTCCAAAAGGTTTATAATAATGAATTTTCTAACTAATTTATACTCATTTTTCATATATAATCCCCAGCAAGCCTTTTCGTTTAATAGTGGACCTTTTTTTTTGCTGTTTACGCTATTTATTATTGCATACTCTTTTATTTATAAAAATAAGCGACTACGTAATAGCTTCATCATTTTATTCAGTTTATTTTTTTATTACAAATTAACCGGATGGTATTTATTCATAATGCTTTTAACAGCTTCCATCGATTTTTTTATTGCACTATCTATTCAAAAAACAAATAATAAGAAAAGAAAATTTATTCTCCTTCTTGTTTCTATTTGCTCGAGTCTGGGCTTATTAATCTATTTTAAATACATTCATTTTATAATGGAAAATATTTATTCTATTGTAAAATTGGAATATAATGCATTAAACATACTCATTCCATTAGGCATTTCTTTTTATACGTTCCGAACTATAAGCTACGTTATTGATGTTTACCGCGAAGAAATAAAGCCTACTACCAAATACTCCGAATATATTGCTTACATGAGTTTCTTTCCTTTACTTATTGCAGGACCAATAACCCGTGCCAAAAATTTTATTCCGCAGTTAAGAAGAAATTTTAATATAAAAGAAGAGAAAATATATAAAGCTTTATTCCTCATCATTATTGGACTCATAAAAAAAGCGGTTATTGCCGATTATATTGGGCAATACTGTAATATGGTATTTGACGCTCCGGCAGGGTATTCGGGATTTGAAAACCTAATTGCCGTTTATGGTTTTGCCTTACAAATTTATTTTGATTTTTCGGGCTATACCGATATGGCGATAGGAATAGCTAAATTAATGGGTTTCGATATTGGAATCAATTTCAACAAACCGTATCATTCACTTAATATAACCGAATTCTGGAGGTGTTGGCATATATCTCTTTCTACCTGGCTTCGCGATTACGTGTTTACGCCCATGGCATTTAAATTTAGGAGATGGGGTAAAGCAGGAATATTTTCATCTTTATTTATCACCTTTTTAATTTGTGGTTTTTGGCATGGGGCAAACTGGAATTTTATTTTTTGGGGAGGATTATTAGGACTTATCATGGGCGTAGAATCGCTTACTTCGAAATACAGGAAAAGGATGAAGAAAAAAACAAATCCAACTTTGTACAAAATTTTGAGTTGGTTTTTAACATTTCATATTATTACTTTTTTATGGATATTTTTCAGGTCGCCCGATTTACAAGCCTCCGGTGTAATAATAAACCGTATTTTTTCCGATTTTAGCTGGACCTATTTAAGTCCATTTTATGATGCTCGTCCTTTATTAATATGGACAATCATAACAGGTTTTATATTTTATTGCATCCCTACTCGATGGTATTCCTTTATTTTACTTCGGTTTCAAATACTTCCTTATTGGGTTAAACTAATAATTTTTATTATGGTTGTTCAGTTAGTAATTCAATTCCAAAATACCGATGTACAAGCCTTTATTTATGCTCAATTTTAATACAGAATATAAAGTTCATAATGAAAAGGGGGTAAGGATATAAGTTCATCAAACTCTGACAGGGTTTGAAACCCTATCAGAGTTAAAATAGTGTTCAATAAACTATGTTATTTTGATTAATTCGATTTTAAAACATTTTCATCTTATCTATATTTCGCGTTTTAACTTGCTATGCTTACTCCCATAGGCAAAATAAAGAATTAACCCGATCGCTAACCATATTAAAAACCGCATCCAGTTTGTAATACCCAGTTCGGTTATTAAATATAAATTGGTAAGCAATCCTAAAACAGGTATTAATGAAAGCTGCTTAACAATGGCTTTATAAACCAGAAAAACAGAGATAATAAAAAATATAATAAATGGAATTTTATGTTTATAAATTTCCCAATTAAACAAAAAATAATCCGGCATCGAATAAAAGAAATTTAATACTTCTTCATAATTAAAATATACCAACAAAAATATTACAAGTAGTACAATTGGTGGTAAATATTTTCTACTGTTATAATACGGTAGCTTAAATCCTTTTCGTTCTTTATCGTTTTTGTTATCTTCAATTAACAACACCCCTCCGCAAACTAAAATAAATGCAAACAACGTCCCTATACTTGTTAAATCGGTTACCTCGGTTAGGTTTAAAAATAGAGATGGAACTGCAACTAATATCCCTGTAATAATAGTAGAGAACGCAGGTGTTTTAAATTTAGGATGTAGCTTAGAGAACTTCTTAGGTAATAACCCATCACGACTCATACTCATCCATATTCGGGGCTGACCAATCTGAAAAACCAATAATACACTTGCCATGGCAATAATAGCACTAAAGGCAATAATTCCGGATAGCTTTGTTAAATTTAATTTTTGAAATACATACGCTAAAGGATCTCCAACCGATAATTCGGAATAACTAACCATTCCTGTTAATACCAAACTTATGGCAATATAAAGAACGGTACATATCAACAAGGAATATATCATTGCTTTAGGTAAATCTCTTTTGGGATTTTTACATTCTTCAGCGGTAGTGGAAATGGCATCGAAACCAATATAGGCAAAGAAAACACCGGAAACTCCCCGCAGAACCCCTCCCAATCCATTCGGAGCAAAAGGCGACCAGTTTTCGGGACTTACATAAAACGCTCCTACTGCGATAACCACTATTAAGATTAGTATCTTTAATAATACCATAATATTTCCGGCCACTTTACTTTCATGGATTCCGATATATACAAGAATGGTAATAAATACAACAATACTAAAAGCAGGGATATCGGCAATTAGTTTTAGACCACCCACAGATGGAGCATGTGTCCATGCAGCATATGCTTCTTTTAAGGCAGGAGAGATATCGCTCCAGCTCATGCCACTGGCAAGTTGCAAGGTTGTTTCTTTAAACCCTCTGGAAGCGGTAAGGAAATCGGTTGTCATAAATTCTGGGATCTTCATTCCGAAACCGTTTATTAAGCTGGTAAAGTAATCGGACCACGATATAGCAACAGCAATATTCCCAACGGCATATTCCATAATTAAATCCCATCCTATTATCCAAGCTATTAATTCGCCAAAGCTGGCATACGCATATGTATATGCACTTCCGCTAATAGGAATACGTGCAGCAAACTCGGCATAACATAAAGCTGAAAAGCCACAGGCAATGGCAGTAAACACAAAAAGCAAGGAAACAGCAGGCCCTCCATGTGAAGCCGCCGTACCTATCGTGCTAAATATTCCTGCACCTATAATAGCAGCTATCCCTAATGCTGTTAAATCGCGCACAGATAAATTCTTTTTCATCTTCGTTGATTCATGCAACGTATCTGCATGCTGAAGTATGTGTGCAATCGATTTTTTACGGAAATATGTTTGAATACTCAACTTATTTTATTTTGTTGTAAAAATAAAAGTATTTTATTAAAATCAAATTTATTAAGAAGAAAATTTAACGGATAAATGTATTATAAAAAAAGGAAGGTTTCTGTAAATTGCTTTTCATTTCTACTTGAAATAAGGTATTCATCAGGAAATTTTTAAAATGCTCATTTTTGTTTGCTTTCTTAACAGTATAATTTAAAAACCATGCATGTTTAGATAGGTTTAACAGGGTACGACTTATTTTTAATTCTTTCCCCATCTTCGCATAAATTAACTGATCGAAATTTTGATTAAATTTTTCATCAAACTGCTTTAACCGGAAACAGCTTAGCAAGTGTGTTGCTGCAATTCTACCGCTTCGTAGCGCATTTCCTACGCCTTCTCCAGTAAAAGGATCCACTAAAGAAGCCGCATCGCCAATAAGCAAAAATCGGTTTCCCGATATTTTTCTCTTTTTTAAACCCACCGGTATTCCCCATGCTTCATATTTTCCGATTTGTTTCGCTTCTTTAAACCTTTCGGAGAGGCTAGGATTTTCTTTAATTATTGTTTCTAACTGATTTTTTAATATAATTTTTTTATTTTTTAAATTGTTCGAGCTCACTCCAATACCAACATTGGCCATATTTTGATTCATCGGGAAAACCCATAAATAACTAGGAAGTATTTCTTTGTAAAAATGCAGTTCTATAAAATTGTTTTGATGAAAGCCTTTCACATTTTCAAAATAAGCTCGCATTCCAACAAAGTTCGACTTCTCATCTTTTTTTGAATTTCCCATTTTTTTAGCTACTAAGGAGTTTGCACCATCTGCTCCCACCACTATTTTACCATGAACGATTTTATTCTGAGTAATCACCTGAATCCCGTCATCCGCACTAACAATATCTAAAACAGGGGTGTCTTGAATATAATTTATATTAGAAAATTCTTTTATTCCGTTAATTAAAATTTGGTCAAAATTGCTACGTTTACATACATACCCGGAGATATCTTCTGATTCTCCTCTTGTAAACGGAATTTCCATACATGCCTTATTGGGTGAATAAAATCGAATTCCCGAAGAACGAAGTTTATGGGGTAAATTATAGAAAGATGTTTTTATTCCTTCCGGCAGTTTTTCTATTTGATTTAAAACATCTTTGCTGAGAGCATCTCCACATATTTTGTTTTTATGCGGATTCCCTTTGTCTATCACCGCAATTTTAATATTCGTTTCTGCCAACACTAATGCACAAGCACAACCGGCAGGCCCCGCCCCTACAATAACTACATCATATTTTTCGGTATTCATTTTATTGAAAATGGTCTTATTTTATTCCATACTCCATGTTGCACCGGTTTTAGTATCTTTCACTAAAATTCCCATTTTTATAAGTTCATCTCGTATTTGATCGGAAGTGGTAAAATCTTTATTATTTTTTGCTTGCTGACGAAGCGATAATATGAGCTGCATCAAGCCATCAATCGATTGACCGGCAACATCCGCTGTTTCATCTTTTAAGCCCAATATCGTAAACACAAAATCATCGAAAAGTTTTTGCAAAAGTGAAATATCCGATTGGGTAAGTGTTTCTTTGTTATCGTGTGCCGAATTAATAATACGAACGGCTTCAAATAGGTTTGAAATAACCATCGGACTGTTAAAATCATCATTCATGGCGCGATAGCAGTCCTCTTTTATTTTCAAAATTTCGACCGAAGAATTGGGAGATGGATTTATTTTTTTTAAAGTTTGTATCCCTTGCATTAATTTTTTTAATCCTTTTTCGGATGCCTGTAATGCTTCATTCGAGAAGTCGAGCGTGCTACGGTAATGTGCTTGTAACATAAAAAACCGAACAACCATGGGAGCATATCCTTTAACCAGCAATGGATGACTACCGGTAAATAATTCGTTTGGTAAAAAACCGTTACCGGCTGTTTTCGACATACGCACGCCATTTACGGTCAACATATTGGTATGTATCCAATATTTTACCGGTTCATGCTTACTGCATGCTTTAGATTGTGCAATTTCATTAGTATGATGCGTTGCTTGTAAATCCATACCTCCACCATGAATATCGAAGGTATCACCTAAATATTTTTTACTCATCGCCGAACATTCTATATGCCATCCGGGAAATCCCACACCCCATGGAGAAGGCCACTTCATAAGGGTTTCGGGCTTTGCTTTAATCCAAAGAGCAAAATCTAATTTTCCTTTTTTCTCGTCTTGTCCACCTAATTCTCTCGTGCCTTCTAAAAGTTCCTCTAGTTTTCGGTTGGTTAGCTGCCCGTAGGCATATTTCTGATTATATTTTTCTACATCAAAATATACCGTTCCATTTATTTCGTACGCATACCCGTTTTCGAGGATTTTTTTAATTAGTTCTATTTGTTCTATGATATGCCCTGTAGCTGTAGGCTCTATACTGGGAGGCAAGGTGTTAAACATAGCAAGAACATCATGAAATGCAACCGTATATTTATGGACTATTTCCATTGGTTCTAACTGTTCCAGTTTTGCTTTTTTAGCAAATTTATCATCTCCTTCATCACGGTCGCCTTCTAAATGACCTGCATCGGTTATGTTTCGTACATAGCGAACTTTGTATCCTAAATGGAGGAAATATCGGTAAATTAAATCGAAAGAAATAAATGTACGACAATTTCCCAAATGAATATCGCTATAAACTGTTGGACCACAAACATATATTCCAACAAAAGGAGGATTTAGCGGTTCAAATTTCTCTTTTTGACGTGTTAGGGTATTGTAAATAAATAAAGCCTCGTTCATTTTTTCTTTAATTTAGTATCCTATGCAAAGTAACTATTTTTTGATGAAATTGATGAAAATTCTTTTTAATATTCTCTTTAAAGTTTTTACTTTTACCAATTAAATTTAATTGCTTCTATATATGGAAAAGATTTTAGTAATTGGCTGTGCCGGACAAATAGGGTCGGAATTAACCCTTGCATTACGAAAACTTTATGGCGATGCCAATGTGGTTGCATCTGATATAAAGCCCGCAGGTAAAGAAATTACCGAAAGTGGTCCTTTCGAAATTTTGGATGTGCTCGATACACATCGTTTATTTGGTACAGTTAGCCGTAATAAAATTACCCAGATATACCATTTGGCGGCTATTTTATCGGGAAATGCCGAAAAAAAACCCATAGCCAGTTGGCATATCAATATGTCAGGTTTAATGAATGTGCTTGAACTTGCCAGAGAGCTTCAGCTTAAAAAAATATTCTGGCCTAGTTCTATTGCTGTTTTTGGCCCTACCACTCCTCGCAGTAATACCCCTCAATATACCGTTATGGAACCTAATACGGTTTATGGTATAAGCAAGTTAGCCGGAGAAAGATGGATGGAATATTACTACCAAAAATTTGGTGTTGATACCCGTAGTGTTCGTTATCCCGGATTAATTAGCTATAAAACAGAAGCCGGCGGTGGCACAACAGATTATGCTGTTGAAATATTTTATGAAGCAATCCGTAATAAAAAATATGAATGTTTTTTAAAAGAAGATACCGCTCTACCCATGATGTTTATGGACGATGCCATTAAAGCAACTATCAGCCTAATGGAGAGTGATGCTTCACATTTATCATTACGTTCCAGTTATAATATTGCCGGTATTAGTTTTACTCCAAAAACAATTGCCGAAGAAATAAAAAAACATATTCCCGACTTTAAAATTACTTACAAAC
>DAOLWT010000067.1:6967-9649 GCA_035421345.1 Bacteroidales bacterium | reverse complement strand
AAGGTATGGCATTATCCATACCTTTTTATTTTAGAAAATGAAAACAATTATAAAAAACGCTTATATTGTTAATGAAGGGAAAACCTTTATAGGCTCTGTTATTCTCGAAAATGGCTTTATTAAAGAGATTATTAAAGGAAAACAAGAGAATACTAAAAACGATAATGCCGAAGTAATTGATGCCGAAGGAAAATATCTCTTCCCCGGTGTAATTGATGATCAAGTGCATTTTCGTGAACCAGGACTTACACACAAAGCCGATCTGTTTTCGGAGTCAAAAGCAGCAGTGGCAGGAGGAGTAACTTCTTTTATGGAAATGCCCAATACCATTCCCAATGCAATTACAATTGATTTACTGGAAGAGAAATATCAGTTAGCTGCAGAGAAATCATTAGCGAACTTTTCATTTTATTTAGGTGCTTCCAACGATAATTTAGATGAATTAAAAAAATTAAATCCAATAAATAATTGCGGTATCAAAGTGTTTATGGGTTCTTCAACAGGGAATATGCTGGTAAATGACCCCAACATATTACAGCAAATTTTTTCTACCAATAACTTAATCGCTGTTCATTGCGAAGACGATAGAATAATTAAAGAAAATCTCGAGAAACAAAAAGAAATTTATGGAGAAAATATTCCTTTTTCGGCTCACCCAATAATTAGAAATGCTGAAGCATGTTACCGTTCGTCGTCGATGGCAGTAGCCATGGCATTAAAAATGAATACGCGTTTACATCTACTTCATCTATCATCGGCCGAAGAAATGAATTTATTAGGGAATACATTTCCACTCGAAAAAAAGAAAATTACAGCCGAAGTTTGTGTACATCATCTTTGGTTTTCGGATAAAGACTACAACGAAAAAGGCGCTTTTATTAAATGGAATCCGGCAATAAAAAGCGAAAACGACCGTAATGCACTTTGGCAGGCATTATTAGATGATAGACTGGATGTAATTGCTACCGATCATGCACCTCATGCCTTAGAAGAAAAAACAAAAGGATATTTAACGGCACCCTCGGGCGGTCCACTAATTCAGCATTCGCTTGTAGCTATGCTCGAATTTTATCATCAAAAAAAAATATCGCTGGAAACCATTGTTCACAAAATGGCACATGCTCCAGCTATTTGTTTTCGTGTACATAAAAGAGGATTTATTCGACAAGGGTATCATGCTGATTTAGTTTTAGTCGAATTAAATAATCCTTGGAAAGTAGATCGTTCTAATATACTTTCTAAATGCAAATGGTCGCCTTTCGAAGGAACAACTTTTAATGCTCAAGTTACGCATACCTTTGTAAATGGAAACTTGGTATATTGCAATGGATTATTTAATGACTCCATTAAAGGGAAACGCATTCTTTTCGAACAAGATTAAAATATTGTAAAATGAAAAATATTTTTCTTTTTTTGTTAATAATTTTTCTTTCTTGTAATCAGAAGAAAGACTCAATAGAACCAATAATAACCTCATCGGAAGTAATTTCTGCTGAAGAAATGACTAAAATTATGGAAGATGTTATGTTGGTTGAAGGCGTAATGGGGGTAGGCGCTTCGGAACAAAAGTTTAAAGATTATCCATATTATTCATCGCATTATTATAATTTTATTTTAAAGAAACATAATATTACAAGTAATCAATTACGCGAAAGTATTAACTACTATGCATCCGATTCGGAAAAAATGCTAAAAATAATGCAGGATGTATTAAATAATTTAAGCGAAAAACAAAGTAAGGTTGCTGGTAAATAGAAAATAGGTTTTCTTTATTTCGTATAAACTGCTGTACAGTTATCTAAATCGGCGCCGTCATTCACTTGGTAAGTCCAATCAATTCGTGTAAAATTATTTATAAGTGTTCCATTCCCTTTAATAGTAAACCCGCTTACAGTTTGTTCGGGGATAGAGGCATATGTACCGGCAACAACGGCATAAACTTTAGCATTAGCACCTAATTGATAAAAATTGGTTAATAAAATTTGGGAGCTGTTATCTGGTTTTAATGAAATAGAAACGGTAAAGGAGGAAGCTCCATTTTGAGAGCTGGTTTCGGCACATATCCAGTTTCCTACAAAACGATCTCGGGGGTCATCCAGCGGAGAGTCATTATCGTTCGGGTCGCAGGAATATAATAGAATACTTACAATACTAAAAAATAAAATAATTCGAAGAAATTGTTTCATAAAAGAAGTCTTTTATTAAGAATGTCAACAATCATACCAATAAATGATAACAAATTTAACAAAATTTTAAGAAAATTTATGAAATAATCGGCTTAATATTTAGCGCTATTATAATTCATATTGGCATATTTTAATAAATTTGCTGTTAGATAAATAAATGAATACATGTCGATACAGATTGAGAATTTAATAAAAATTTACGGTAAACAAAAAGCATTAGATGGAATTTCATTTAAAACCGAAGCCGGCGAAATAATAGGGCTGGTTGGACCCAATGGAGCAGGGAAATCAACATTAATGAAAATAATTAGTTGTTATCTTCCTCAAACATCCGGAAATGCTTTTGTTTGTGGGTTTGATGTAATAGAACAATCGATTGAAGTAAGAAAAAAAGTTGGCTATTTACCGGAACATAATCCGCTGTATTTGGATATGTATATCCCGGAATACCTCACATTTGTTGCAGGTATTTACAAATTAGGGAAAACTACAAATG
>DAOLWT010000067.1:0-6867 GCA_035421345.1 Bacteroidales bacterium | reverse complement strand
ATTATTAATGAATATTCCGGGTATTATTCAGGTAGAAAAGATGGATGGAAATTTATGGAAAGTAAAAGCAAATAAAGAAAAAGATATACGTCCGTTACTGTTTAATTTTGCTGTAGAACATAATGTAACTGTATTATCCATGAATATGGAAGAGCAAAGCTTAGAAGAAACATTTTTCCGTTTAACAAAAAATAAATAAATAGTTTTGTTAGAATGATTATTTCATTAAATTTGTAACCGTTTTGTGGAAAGATTTGATTGATTGCAACCACTTTAAAAAAATGCTAAAACAATAGTTTTGGCCTTTCTTTCAAAAATTTCCCCTTTAAATTTTTTATATACAATTTAATAATTAAAATAAAAATGGGATATTTATTTACATCAGAATCAGTATCGGAAGGGCATCCCGATAAAGTTGCCGACCAAATATCGGATGCGTTACTCGATTCATTTTTATCGGTTGACCCCGATTCGAAAGTTGCCTGTGAAACACTGGTTACTACAGGTCTTATTGTTTGTAGCGGCGAAGTTAGAACCAAAGCATACGTAGATATTCAGAAAACAGCCCGTACGGTTGTAGAAAAAATTGGTTATACCAATGCCGATTATAAATTTGAATCGGAATCCTGCGGTGTTATTTCTACCATTCATGAACAATCGGACGATATTTTTATGGGTGTTGACCGTGGCAATATCGAGAGTCAGGGTGCCGGCGACCAAGGAATGATGTTTGGCTATGCTACTCGCGAAATGGATAATTTTATGCCTATTTCTATTGAAGTAGCCCATATTTTTTTACAGGAACTAGCTGCTATTAGAAAAGAAGGAAAGCAGATGAAATATTTGCGCCCCGATTCAAAATCGCAAGTTACAGTTGAATACAACGATAATGGAAAGCCCGAAAGAATAGATACCATCGTTATTTCAACACAGCACGATGAATTTATTAAACCCAAAGATTCTTCTGTTCAGTCTGCTCGTAAAGCAGATAAAGCAATGCAGGAAAAAATAAAAGAAGATATTCTTGCTATTTTATTTCCTAGAATGCTTAAAAAAATACCTGCTCGCTATAAAAAACTTTTCAACAGCAAAATTATATTACATGTAAACCCTACCGGTAAATTTGTTATTGGAGGACCTCATGGAGATACCGGATTAACCGGAAGAAAAATTATTGTTGACACCTATGGTGGTAAAGGCGCTCATGGTGGTGGTGCATTCTCCGGAAAAGACCCATCAAAGGTAGACCGTTCCGCTGCTTATGCTGCACGTCATATAGCTAAAAATGTAGTAGCTGCAGGAGTAGCCGACGAAATATTAGTTCAGGTTGCGTATGCTATTGGAGTAGCAGAACCCGTAGGTTTATATGTTAATACCTATGGTACCTGCAAGGTAAAAGACAAAAAAGGAAATATTATTCTCGACGGAGAATTGGCAAAACGGATTAATAACATATTTGATATGCGTCCGGGTGCTATTATTAAACGTTTCGGACTAAAAAATCCAATATTTTTAGAAACGGCTACTTACGGACATTTTGGAAGAGATCCCTTTAAACGAAAAGTTAAAATGGGACCTAATGGCAGTCAGGCATTAAAAGAAGTTGAATTCTTTGGATGGGAAAAACTCGACTACGTAGATAAAGTAAAAAAAGAATTTGGAATAAAATAAGCTTAAAAGACTTAATAAATCGCACAGCCCCTAAAAAGTTAGATACTTATTGGGGGCTTTTTTATGGATTATACAGGTATAAAGGGTATAGGGGAATAAGGTATAGGGGGATTTGTATATTTTTTTGATGTCTATCGAAATAAATATTCTTACTTTTACATATAAATGACAAAATTATATTTAGTACCTACCCCCATCGGAAATCTGGAAGATATGACTTTCAGAGCGGTTCGTATATTGAAAGAAGTCGATTTAATACTTGCCGAAGATACACGCACCTCGGGGTTTTTATTAAAACATTTTGAAATAAATACGCGCATGCTTTCACATCATTTATTTAATGAACATCGAGAAGTGCCTCTTATTGCCGAAAAAATATTAAACGGACAAAATATCGCTTTAATCAGCGATGCCGGTACTCCCGGAATTTCAGATCCCGGTTTTTTATTAGTTCGGGAATGTTTAAAAGCAGGCATAGAGGTGGAATGTTTGCCGGGTCCGGTCGCTTTTATCCCCGCTTTGGTGGTAAGTGGAATGCCATGCGATAGCTTCCATTTCGAAGGTTTTCTTCCTGTTAAAAAAAGAAGACAAACCCGATTAAACGAATTATCCTTATATACACAAACGCTTATTTTTTACGAATCGCCTTATCGTTTAGTGAAAACACTCGAGGATTTTAAGTCGTATTTTGGAGAAGAACGAACTATATCGGTATCACGCGAGTTAACTAAAATCCACGAAGAAACGAAAAGAGGAACCATACTCGAAGTGCTTGAATATTATAAAACCAAAACTATTAAAGGTGAAATTGTAATAGTTGTAGAAGGAAAAAAGGATAAGAAAGAAGAATAAAATTAATTAACAATTTTGGGATTGAGATATAGAATGATTGAATTACAGAATTACAGAATGAGTGAATGAACACAACCCTCTGCGAGCCTCTGCAACTTCTCTGTGAAACTCTGTGCAATAAAAAATACAATTAAAACTTCATCATTCAGTTTTCAACAGAAATTTCCAAGTAAAAACAAAATTTAATAATGATTATAACTTCGCATACCCTCTATCTCTTTCCTGCTTTTCTTCCGTTGTTCATCATCTGCATATCCTAATGTAATCAGTAATCCTATTCTTTTTTTTGAAGGAATTCCTAAAATATGTATAATATTCTTTTCGTTAAACCACCCGAGCATACATGTTCCTAGCCCTTCTTCAGCAGCTTGTAAACAAAAATGTTCGGCAGAAATTCCAATATCAATCAAATAAAAATCTTTATCTTTAATTCGGCCTCCTATCTGCGAAAGGAGTTTCGGTTTCTCTATAACGATTACAACGATAACCGGAGCTTGTTGTACAAATTGGTTAAAGGAAATAATAGGACTATATGTTTCTTTTGCTACTTTTTGAACAATAGCGGCATCGTTTACAACAATATATTTCCATGGTTGAGAATTGCATGCCGATGGAGCTATACGAGCCGCTTCCAAACAACGTTCTATTTTCTCTTTTTCAACAGCTTTGTTTAAATACTTTCTAACACTTTGACGTTTATTTGCGAGGTCTAAAAAAGACATAATACACCCATTTTAGTGACTATTTATAAAATTTCGACAACTATTTACAAAGTGCTTTTACGGGTTCCAGTCCTTCGTAAGTTCCTTCTTCTATTGCTTTCAATACGGCACCACCGCCGGTAAAAATATAATATTTAGGATCGTCGAGAGCTACAATATATAAGCCGGGTAATAACCTTTTTAATTCCTGCATGGTATCTCCACCACCATATAATTTAACAGCTTCCAGATTTTCGTCAATCAGTTCATCTAAAGCAATAGTTCCTTCGTTAAAATGAGGCGTGTAACCCATTACAGCATTTACAAATATAGTTTTAGCATTATGAAAAACGCCAAGAATCGGTTTTTCCAGAAATGATTCTTTGGCAACATCAAGCACATAATTAAGCTTTTCCCCTTTTTTAATTTCTCTGATATCTAATTTTCGGTATTTGCCATCTATTTTCCCTTCCATTGTTTCCGATTCAATAATATAAGGGAGTTCAATTAATTTTCCAGGATATTTTTTTGCATATTCAACAAATAATTTTGCATGTTCCATATCTTCTGCTTCTATCCCTTTTATTTCGAAACCATATTTTGCACAGAGGTATGCATTGTAAATAACACCGCCTAAAACAAGATAATCGGAAACGTTTAATAATGTATTTAACGAATCTATTTTAGTATCGAATTTAGCGCCTGCAACAACCGAAACAAAAGGTCGTTCGGGTTTATAAATCCGCTCCAAATTCGATAATTCTTTTTGCATTAAAAAGCCAGCATACGAAGGTAAATAGTTGGTTATTTTAACTGTTGAAGCATGAGCTTGCCAAGAGCCAAAAGCATCATTTACAAAAATATCGGCTAATCCTGCCAGTTGATAAGCAAATTGATCTCCTTCTTCTCCTTTATTTTCTTCGCCTGCAAACCAGCGGGTGTTGGGAAGATAAATGCCGTCGATTTCGTCATTTCTTAATGCTTTAATCATATGATTAATGGAGGTCTTTATGCCGGTATATCCTTTAGTTCCGTTGGGTTGAAATTCGGGTATGCCTAATTTAATATGCAGTTTCGACTGAATATAATCAACAATAGGCTGAACGGAAGAGTCATCATCAATAACAATATCGCCTGTTTTTTTATTTTTTGGTCTTCCTACATGGGTCATTAAAATAATTTTACCGCCTTTAGCAATAATATAGAACAAGGTTCCAATAGTAGCATCAATTCGATACGGATCGTGAATAATTCCTTTTTTAACTACGTTATGGTCAACACGTACCAGTACAATTTTCCCTTTTAAATCAGCATCTTGTAAAAGCTTAAAATTTATTTTATTTTCCATCGTATTAAAAATTTAGATATTATGTGCAATTTAGTTATTTCTTGTTGTTTGGAGTATGTTTTATGGAAGTAAAAGCACCGTAAATCCAGCCTTGTTTCGATTTTCGTTCCACTTTATACCAATAATCAATTTCATCGTTTATAGTATCTTTTTTCCCTCTTTCGAGTATCAAACAGGTATCGCCGGTAGTAAACTGTCGTATTCGGATAGCATCTGTATTCGGGCTAACACGTAAATTTACATTTGTTCCTTGAATAACTAAAATGGCAGGTACTTTTTCCTCTGTTTTTTTAAGAGAATCTGTTATTTTTTTTTGAAGTGCAATAGAATCTTGTTGCTTCTTTTCAGTCTCTTTTTGCTTATGGGAACATTGCGTAAATACAAAAGAGAACAAAGAAAGGATAACAATTAATGATAAAATATTTTTTTTCATAAGCAGATTAATAAAACACAAAAATAAAGAACTTCTAACGATTATAATCTTTTTTTTATTTTTTTAGCTTGTTCTTCAAATCCCGGTTTATTAAGTAAGGCAAACATATTATTTTTGTATGCTTCCACTCCAGGCTGGTCGAACGGATTAACACCGAGTAAATATCCGCTAAGGCCACAAGCAAATTCGAAAAAATAAATCAGTTCACCCAACGATTCTTCATTCAATTGAGGAATACTTATTTTAATATTGGGAACATTCCCATCTACATGAGCCAGTAAAGTACCTATTTCGGCCATTTTATTAACTTCGTGTAAACGTTTTCCGGCCAAAAAATTTAAACCGTCTAAGTTTTCTGTATCAAAAGGGATTTCTATTTTCTTGTTTGAATTTTCAACCGATAGAACAGTCTCAAAAATTGTACGACATCCTTCTTGTATATATTGACCCATGGAATGTAAATCGGCTGTAAAGTTAACACCGGCAGGAAAAATACCTTTATTCTCTTTTCCTTCGCTTTCTCCGTATAATTGTTTCCACCACTCGGTAAAGTAATAAAGATGGGGCTGATAAGTAACCAGTATTTCTATTTTTTTGCCTTTATTATAAAGAATATTTCTTGTAGCTGCATAAAGCGCTGCCTGGTTTTTCTCGAGGTCGGGCGTTTTCCTTATTTCGGTTTCAGCTTTAATAGCACCGGAAACAAGTTTTTTTATATCGATTCCTGCAACAGCAAGAGGAAGTAATCCAACGGGAGTTAACACCGAATATCGACCTCCTACATCGTCGGGAATATCAAAAGTAGGATACCCTTCCTGAACAGCCATTGTTTTTAAAGCCCCCTTTTGTTTGTCGGTAATAGCAATAATGCGTTTTTTAGCTTCTGTTTCTCCGTATTTTTTTTCTAAATGATTTTTTATAATGCGGAAAGCAATAGCCGGTTCGGTGGTTGTGCCCGATTTAGATATAACAGCAACGGCATATTCTTTTTTATCTAATAGCTCTAATAGTTCGTTGTGGTAATCTTCACTCAAATTATTACCCGCAAAAACGATAAACGGATTATTTAAGCCTGTTTTAAATAATTGAAAAGAAGAGGATAGCGCATCAATAACCGCTCTTGCTCCTAAGTAAGAACCGCCAATACCAATAACCACAAATATTTCTGCTATTTTTTTTATTCTTTCTGCTTCCGATTGTATTTTGTTTATTAAAGCAGAATCAATGGTAGAAGGTAGTTTTACCCAACCTACATAATCACTTCCATTCCCCGTTTTATTCAATAATTCCTGATGATAAATATTTATTTTATCTTGCAGTTGATTCAGTTCGTTTTTTTCTACAAAGCTCAAAACATTTTTAATATCTATTTTCATAATTCATCGGTTTAATATAAAACATGTTTACAAAGTTAAAAGAATATGAATATATAAAAGAGATAAAAAAAAGAGAAGAGTGTTGCACTAAACACTCTTCTCTAAAAACAAATTAATAACCCAAAAAAACACAAAAATTATATTAACACATGCGTAATAATTTCTTTCGTTCAGTAAATATACGACGATATTAAGACGAAAAGATGTTAAAGGTCGTTAATAAATGTTAAAATATGTTAAACAAATAAAACATTAAATATTTTTGAGCGTATTAAACGAGTATTTTTGTAGTAGATGAATAAAAAAATTATATTATTAGTTGTTATCCTTATATCCATTGCATTAATAGGATTAGTCGGTATTCAATTGTATTGGATAAAGAATGCATTAGCTGTTAAGGAAGCCCATTTCGATCGAAGCGTAAATGAGGCACTAACCAATGTAATTTATAAGTTAGAAAAGCTTGAAGTTGCCAACAGAATACAA
>DAOLWT010000066.1:0-9735 GCA_035421345.1 Bacteroidales bacterium | reverse complement strand
TCAGATACTTATAAAATTATTTATTTTTTTAATTGATATTAAAATAATTATATATACATTTGCGTATCGAAATACTTATTTACTTTTTAATTTAAATTTATGAAAAGAAAAATTGTAAAAATTAACGAGGAATTATGTAATGGATGCGGACAATGCATACCTAATTGCCAAGAAGGAGCTTTACAAATTATTGATGGGAAAGCCCGTCTTATTAGTGATTTATTTTGCGATGGCTTAGGGGCTTGTTTAGGCTTTTGCCCTGAAGGTGCGATCTCCATTGAAGAAAGAGAAGCAGCACCTTACGATGAATATAAAGTAATGGATATTATTTCAACACAGGGGCATAATACCATTTTAGCTCATTTAAATCATTTAAAAGAACATGGAGAAATGGGTTATTATAATCAAGCTTTAGCATATTTAAAAGAAAAAAATATTTCTATAAACTTAAATTCAAATACCATGAATACAAATCATGCACACGGGGGTTGTCCGGGTTCTCAGTCATTAGACTTTACTAAAGAAAAAACTCCTTCTACCTCTTCCAACACATTAGAAGTAGCTTCAGAACTACGTCAATGGCCTGTTCAATTACATTTACTTAACCCGCAAGCATCGTATTTTCAAAATGCAGATGTGTTAATTGCAGCCGACTGTACCGCTTTTGCGATGGGTAGTTTTCACGCTAAGCTATTAAAAGGAAAGGTACTTGCCATCGCTTGTCCTAAACTCGATTCAGAAAAAGAGGTTTATGAAGAAAAAATTACTTCTATGATTGATCAAGCAAATATAAATACATTAACAGTTGCCATAATGGAAGTTCCTTGCTGTGGTGGGCTTTTAAGATTAGCTCAAAATGCAGTTGAAAAAGCGAGCAGAAAAGTTCCAATTAAAATAATTATTATAAATATTAAAGGAGAAATAATAAAAGAATCTTGGGTATAATATTAACTCATAGAATTGAATTGAATAAAAATAAATATATTTACATAATCAAAAACTAAAAAAAGGAGAAAAACCATGAGTATGTTTTGTTATCAATGTCAGGAAGCAGCCAAAGGTACTGGTTGTACAATTAAAGGAGTTTGCGGTAAAAATGATGATGTCGCCAACTTACAAGATCTTTTAATATTTGTATTAAAAGGTATTTCCATTTACAGTACACAAGCACGTAAAAAAGGAATTGAAAATGAAGAAGTAAATAAATTCATTTTCGATAGTCTTTTTGCAACTATTACCAATGCAAATTTCGATAAAAAAGTTTTTGTTGAAAGAGTTAGAAAAGGATTAAAACTAAGAGAAGTTATAAAAAAAGAGTTAGAAAACGCAGGTGGAAAAATAGCATTGCCTATACATGAATCGGCTACTTGGTTTTCGGATGATGAAAACACCTTTGAAGAAAAATCAAAATCGGTAGGTGTTCTTTCTGTTGCTAACGAAGACATTCGTTCACTTAAACATTTAATGCTTTTTGGTGTTAAAGGGATGGCTGCATACGGAGAGCATGCATATAATTTAGGTTATGAAGATAAAAGCATTTGGGCTTTTATTCAAAACGCTTTAGTAGCAATGACAAACGATTCTTTAACAGCCGATGAGTTGGTAAAATTAGTTATGGAAACTGGTGAATACGGCGTAAAAGTGATGGCTTTACTCGATAAAGCAAATACTTCTACATACGGAAATCCTGAATTAACGAAAGTAAATATTGGCGTACGGAATAATCCGGGTATTCTTATTTCTGGTCACGATTTAAAAGATATGGAAGAACTTTTAAAACAAACAGAAGGAACCGGAGTAGATATATATACCCACAGCGAAATGCTTCCCGCAAATTACTATCCCGCTTTTAAAAAATACACCCATTTTGTAGGAAACTACGGAAATGCATGGTGGAAACAACGAGAAGAATTTGAATCTTTTAATGGGCCTATTATTTTTACGACGAATTGTATTGTACCTCCTCCATCAAATGCTTCTTATAAAGACAAAGTATTTACTACAGGAGCAGCTGGTTTCGATGGATTAAAACATATTCCAGAAAGAAAAAATAATGGTCAAAAAGATTTCTCTGAAATTATTGCATTAGCTAAAACATGTGCTCCTCCTATAGAAATTGAAAAAGGGGAAATTATTGGAGGATTTGCTCACGACCAAGTGTTCAAACTTGCCGACAAAGTTGTTGATGCCGTAAAATCGGGTGCTATAAAAAAATTCTTTGTAATGGCCGGATGCGATGGCAGAATGAAAGATCGCGATTATTATACTCAATTTGCAGCACAACTTCCAAAAGATACCGTTATTCTTACTGCAGGATGTGCTAAATACCGTTACAATAAACTTCAGTTAGGTGATATTGGCGGTATTCCAAGAGTTTTAGATGCTGGTCAGTGTAACGACTCCTACTCTTTAGCTGTTATTGCGTTAAAATTAAAAGAAGTTTTCAAATTAAATGATATTAACGAATTGCCTATAGCTTATAACATTGCCTGGTACGAACAAAAAGCAGTCATTGTATTATTGGCACTATTATACTTAGGTGTTAAAAACATTCATTTAGGTCCAACACTCCCTGCATTTTTATCTCCAAATATTGTAAAAGTATTGGTTGAAAATTTCGGAATTGCGCCTATTACTTCTGTTGAAAACGATTTAAAGATTTTCTTAAATTAAACTTCATACAATAAAAATAACACCGACATGAAAGACTTAGAATTCAGGTCGGTGTTTTCACTAATAACAAACAAAATTTAAAAATATGGAAACGAAAACTATTGAAAAAGGAATTATTCTTAACTTTAGTAAATTAATTGACTACTCCGACAATGCCGTTGTTAGCAAACGTATTATTGAAAAAAAGACCGGGAACATTACCTTGTTTGCATTCGATGAAGGACAAAAGCTAAGCGAACACTCTGCTCCCTTTGATGCCATGGTACAAGTAATTGAAGGAAAAGCAGAAATTATTATTAATGGAACTCCCTTTTCTTTAAAAGAAGGAGAAAGTATTATAATGCCGGCAAATATTCCTCATGCCGTTAATGCAACAAAAAAATTTAAAATGTTGCTTACCATGATTAAAGAAATGTAATACCGAAAGAATATATGTTATCGGCATTACCATTGTAAAATATAAAATATCCGTTGGATTATTATAAATTAACAATTGGTATAACATGCGAATTGCTACTGAGAAAAAAGTTGTTGAAGCCATGATTAAAATATATTGCAAAAATAATCATGGCTTTCCTATTTTATGCAATGAATGCAGCGAATTACGTGATTATGCCATATTAAAACTCGAGAAATGTAATTTCGGCGAAAAAAAACCGGCCTGCAAAAAATGTAAAATTCATTGTTATCCTACAGAGAAAAGAAAACAAATAAAAAAAATAATGCGTTATTCAGGTAAACGGTTAATTTTAAAATATCCTTTAATTACATTGAAACATATTTTAAAATAGAGAAAGGAAAAACAAGCTAAATAAAATCTTTTAATGTTTGTTTTTTAAAATAATTTATTAACTCATCTTCTGCTTTTTTTACGATACCTCCCATTAAACACTTATCAAAAGGACATACTTTTTGATCCATCGGGCAACCACTTTGTTCAATAGGCCCTTCTATGGCTTCATATATAGACATAATCGTAATGTCTTCCGGTTTCCTTTTTAATAAAAACCCGCCAGAAGGCCCTCTATTTGAAAATAAGAAATTAGCTTTTACTAGGCGTTGCATTATTTTAGCCAAATGATTACGGGAAGCACCAGTAAGTGCGGAAATTTTATTTACGTTAATAAGTTCTTTAGAACGTGCAATAACAACCATACTATGAAGTCCAATTGAAACAGCTTCGGATAATTGAACAATTCTAGACATATTTAAAAAGGCTAATTAATAATTATTCAAATATATGGATTTTATATTCAAATTACAAAGTATCAAAATAAAATCTAAAAAAATGTTTTGCTTTTTACTAATTTATCATGTTACATTGTCTGTTTTTTATATATTTACAGATTGATTTAATTAAAATGAAAAGCATTTTTAAATTTTTCATATTCTTTTTTATTTTCCATTTATTTTTTTCTTGCCAAAAGAAAGATGAAAAAGCAACATGGGATTTAAATATTTTCACTCCCTTAATAAATACCAATTTAGGGATTAAAAATATTATTACCGACTCTCTAATTGAAGTAGATTCCGATTCTTCATTGAAATTAGTTTACGCATCTTCCTTGTATGAATTTAGTGTTGACTCCTTGGTTGACATACCCGATACAATTGCATTTCAAACATATTCTACTCCCTTTAATTTCACTGCAATTCCGGGAGCTCAATTAATTAATAAAACAGAAAACAAAAATTTAAAACTTGCCGGTGCAGAACTTACAAAACTTATTATAAAATCAGGTTACATTAATTTTAAAGCCTCTAGCACTGTAAAAGAAAAGATAGTTTGCACCTATCAAATTCCGAGCGCTAAGATGAATGGCAATATTATATCTATTCGAGAAAAAATACCCCCTGCCGATGCAAACGGTCCGGGAGTAGTTACTAAAAAAGTAGATATCTCCGGTTGTACAATTATTCTTACAGGTACAAATGGAGCAGACGCAAATATATTGACCAATATATATAAAATTGCAATCGATTCGAGTGCTAATAATATTGTAATAACGAGCAAGGATAATTTTAAAATTTTAGCCAATTTTGAAGACCTTGTATTTGACTATGCGAAAGGCTACTTTGGGGTACAGCAAATCCAATCTAATCTTCAATCAACTTCCATCAATTTATTTAAAGATATTATTGGAGGAGCTATACAATTGGAAGATATTGCGTTTAATTTAAATATTAAAAATGGGTTTGGCGTTGAAGCATCTCTCTGTATAAAAGAATTTAAGTCAATTAATTCTAAAACCGGGAACACTGTTTCGTTAAGTGGTCCTATAATAGGATCACTCATCCATATTAACCGAGCAAAAGAAACGTATAATGCGGCGAATCCTATTATTCCTTCAAAAACAAGCGTTAATTTTAAACAAACTAATTTTAATCAACTTATTGAAAACTTCCCCGACCGGCTTGATTATTCAATTGACTTAAGTATTAACCCCTTGGGAAACATTTCCTGTGGAAACGACTTTATGTATTTTAATCAAGGAGTTAACGCTAATTTGGAAATGGAAATTCCGTTGTCTTTAAATGCGTCCGAACTTACATTAACAGACACGGTTGATTTCAAGCTTTCGAAACCCGAAGATTATCAAATAGAAAAAGGAGTGTTAAACCTTATTGCCGATAATGGATTTCCGTTTGCAGCAAAAATTCAACTTTATTTATTAGATGAAAACAACACCTTTATTGATTCGCTTATTTATTCACCAAACGTTATTAACCCAGGATTAACAGATGAAAATTTCATAGTGATATCTAAATCAAAAAGTTTTATTCCAATACCTATTTCTCTCGAAAAAATGAATTCATTATATACCGCAAAAAAAATTATTATTCTTATAGAATTTAATACAACCGCATATCCTAATTATATAAAAATTTATAATCATTATAATTTAGATTTAAAACTTACCGGTGATTTTAAAATGATGATAAACTAAATGAAACGAAGATTAATTAACACGGTATTATTCGCTTTATTATTCACACATGGAGGTTTTCTCTTTTCGCAACAATTAAACCCTTCGTTTGAAATACCCTCATACAAATCGTATATTGGCTTGAACGCTCATTATGAAATTAGCTCAAGCAGTATTTCTAATTATTTTGTTCAACAATATTTAAAAGGGGGATATATTGACAGCCTCCATAAACAGTGGATGTTTGCCGGATTAAAAAAGACAAATTATTTAGGAGCCGATTATAATGGAAGTTTCATTTATTCCTTTAATTTAGATTCAACAAAAAGCCCTACCCTACACTTCTTTTTTAAATACAACTATTATAATCATTTGGATATATCATTTACCAACGATTTAGCAAAACTCTATTTCGATGGGAATAAACAATTTGCCGGACAAACAGCCTATTTCAACAAGTCCTCTCTTCAAATACTTGCCTACGACCAATACCAATTGGGATTTACTAAAAAAATGAATCACAACAATAATATTCACACTTATGGCGTTGGACTAGGGTTTAATAATGGGTATAACAATACAATCATCCAATTTAATGAAGCTTCTTTATATACGGAAACGAATGCATCTTATGTAAATCTTGCTGCAAATTATGAAGTACGAAGACGGAATAAAGACTCCCTCGATAAACTTTTTTTTAAAGGAGTGGGAGCCTCCCTTAACATATATTATTCCTATAAATCAAAAAACAATCATATTTTTAATTTTCAAATAAGTGACCTCGGATTTATTCAGTGGGATCATAAAAGTCAGCATATTTCCAAAGACACACTCATCCATTTTGAAGGGGTTTCTATTCCTGATATTTTCAATATTGAAAATCCTATTTTTGAAAATATGAATACAGATAGCATTATTCAGGAATATACCGTTTCCGACTCCACTCAATCATATATAATACCTACTCCTGCTAGTATTTACATTTCCTATTTACACTCCTTCTCCGAAAAAACAAAAGTCGAAATAAGCCTCCTTAAAAAAACACATGTTCATTTCGATCCGCTAATTCAATTGAAACTACAATATTTCCCGAATCCCAAACACTTAGTTTCGTTGAACTTTAGTTATGGAGGCTACAGCAGTTTAGATTTTGCTAGTAGATACCAAATAAAAACCGGTATTACGTATGCTCATTTATTTAAAAATGGATTGCTTTTTAATATTGGTTCCGATTTTTTAAACGGATTTTTATGGCGATATTCTTCCACTTCACAAGGAGCTTATATTTCCTTGAAAAAATACATATTCTAATGAAACATTTTTTTTATTTACTTATTTTCTTTCCACTGATTATTTCAGCACAGGATATTAAATTTGTAAGAACATACGGGATGAAAGGATATAACTACGGGGAAAAAGCAATTCAAACAAAAGATAACGGATATTTACTGCTTGGAAACAAATCCGGATTTATTGGAAATACAGATGTATATATCGCTAAAATAAATTCTATCGGTAAATTAATATGGGACAAAGCCTTGGGAGACACCCAAATTAACTGGGCTGAAGACTTTATTCAAACAACTGATAAATCATATATAATTACCGGATATACTACCACCGAAGAAAACAATGACTACGATATCCTTGTTATGAAAATTGATTCATTAGGAAACTTATTGTGGAAGAAAAGTTATGGCGGAGAGAAATGGGATCATGGACATTCCATCATAGAAACGCCCGATAACGACTTTGTAATTACAGGCGAAACTTACAACGAAGGGAATGGGAATAACGATATTTTTCTTTTAAAAATTAACCAGCAAGGCGACTCCTTATGGAATAAAACGTTCGGAGGTAATTTAACCGATGTTGGATATGATGTAAGCCTTTGCAATGATTCATCTTACATAATAACCGGCTACACCAATAGTTTTGGAAATGGAGCTTTTGATATGTATATTCTAAAAGTAAATCAGCTAGGAGATACAATTTGGACAAAAACAATAGGGGGACCTCTTGATGACAAAGCATTTTCGGGAATTGAAAACAAAAATCATGAAATTGTTTTAACAGGATCTACTCTTAATTACAATGCTAAAAAACAAGACGGAATTATCGTTAAAACTGATTCTATTGGGAATTATAAGTGGGAACGCTTATTTGGAGGAGATAATAATGAAGAATTTTATGAAATAATTGAAAATATAAACGGAGGTTACTTTATTACTGGATATACCGAATCATACGGCTATGCTGGGACCAAGGACTGTTATTCCATTTTAACCAATTCCGATGGATGGTTTATTGGAGGCCCTACTTATGGGAGAGAAAATTTTGACATATCCAAATCGTGCATACAAACTTCTGACAAGGGTTATTTAATAATCGGCTCTACCGAAAGTTTAGGTTTGGGCTTATCAAATATTTTAGTAGTAAAAAGAGATAGCAATACGTTTACCAACGAGAGTAATTACAGTCATTTTACCGATATTGAAACGTATAATGAAAAAAGTATTGCACTATACCCAAATCCAGTTGCTGATTTTCTCTATATTAAAACAGACCAAAATAACCCAATGAAAGAAGTAATTATTTATAACTCCGTAGGAAGTATGGTCTATAGAAAAAGCACTGACAGCAACCTTAGTCATACAATCTCTTTTAAAGATTTTCAGAAAGGGATGTATATTATTTCTATTG
Organism: Bacteroidales bacterium; assembly: GCA_035421345.1. GTDB lineage: Bacteria > Bacteroidota > Bacteroidia > Bacteroidales > CG2-30-32-10 > DAOLWT01. The sequence goes on along the minus strand of DAOLWT010000066.1, from coordinate 1,432 downwards.
CTTTTGAAAAACAAACTATATTTAAAAAAATAATACACAACTAAAACCGATTCATATTTAATGGAAGCAAATACAGAAATAGTAGAAAAAAAATATAGTAAAATTAAAACGATTAGCTTTATTATTGGAGTTTTATCATTTTCCATATTTATTTTTCTTTTATTTTACCCCGGCTCAGGAGCCTATTCAGACCGTATTTCAAACGATAACAACCCATTTGTTTTAAACGATTCCTTTAAACGAGTTACCATTCTTGCTGCCGGTGATGCTATGACACATATGCCTGTTATAAACAGCACGTGGGACACTACTTGTCAATGTTACGATTTTTCGAGTATTTTTAGATTTTTACCTCCTATCATAGAACAAGCGGATATTTCCTTTGTTAATTATGAAACAACCAATGCAGGTCCTCCCTATTCCGGATATCCTCAGTTTTCGAGTCCAGACACGCTTGCTTGGTTTCTTAAAGATGTTGGGTTTAATTTTTTAGTTAATGCGAACAACCATACCAACGACCGTAATTTAAAAGGAGTAATACGAACATTAGATGTTTTCGATCGTTACCAAATAAAACATACCGGCGTTTTTAGGAATGAAGAAGAACGAAATAAAAATTATCCCTTTTTTATAAAAGAAAAAGGACTTAAACTTGCAATCCTCAATTATTCATACAGTACCAATGGCATCCCTACACCGTCACCTGCAATTGTAAACACAATAGATACCTTGCAAATAAAAGCCGATTTAAAGAAAGCCCTTGATTCTATTCCCGATGCTGTTATTGTACTAATGCATTGGGGTGTAGAATACCAGAGAGAAGCTTCTCCCGAACAAAAACAATTAGCCGATTTCTTATTTCGTAACGGCGCTGATGCTATTATTGGATCTCATCCTCACGTAATTCAACCCATGGAAATTTATCAATTTAACTACCAAGGGAAACCCAAAAATGGGCTGGTTATATGGTCGTTAGGCAATTTTATAGCAAATCAGCGACGTCATTATGCGAATGGAGGCATTATGGCAAAATTCGATATTGCAAAAAATATATTTACCGGTAAATTGATTATTGACCGTATTTCGTATATCCCTTTTTGGGTTTACAAACAATATAACCCAACCAAATACCATATACTTCCTGTCTCGCTTTTCGAAAACGATACAACTACTTTTATAATGCACGATAGCGATAAAACCACATTTAAAATATTTTCGAACGAAACGCGAAAACACATGAATAGAGATACTGCAAACATTAAGGAGCTATTTTTAAAATAATTAATGTTCATTTTCAAACATAAAATCTATCTAACTCATCCATAACTCACTGAAAATTTGCTGATTGATTAAAATACCATATTTATTAATAAAAGTAAAGAATGGCCTTCAGGAAATTTTGATACAAAACAAGGTTCTGTTTTGTGCAGAT
>DAOLWT010000065.1:0-9793 GCA_035421345.1 Bacteroidales bacterium | reverse complement strand
GCGCCATCATATAAAGTAATAACACCTACCGAAAAACATTTATCCATTCAAATTAATCAGCAAAAAATGGACAACCTGCTAAAAGCTGAAAAATTAATTATTTTAGCGAATTTGTCAACAACCAACAATGGAGTCGATAAGGTTAAAATTTATTCCGATTATGAAATAGATGTTAAACTTGGAGTTCAAGCAAAAGGCAAAATATCGGCTAATCCTAACAAACAATAATACTGCACTTATGAAAAACACAAACGCTATGATGATAAAAAAAACAACTGCCGTATTATTTATTTCACTGTTTCTATCAGTAAATATTTATGCACAGCAAGATAATACGATTCACTTGATTCCTGTTATCCCCCAATCGGCTTATACAAACCCTGCATTTAATCCAACACCCAAACTTTACATTGGGTTTCCTGCACTTTCTTCTTTAAACATTAGTATTGGGCATTCCGGATTTGCATATAGCGACTTGTTTACTAGAAGAGCCGACGACTCTCTTGAAATAACCGTAGATAAGGTTATTGAAAAACTGGGGAAAACAAATCATATTACGGCTAATATAAATGAAGAAATAATTGCTTTTGGATTTAAAGCAAAGAAAAATTATTTTAGTTTTAATATTACCGAAAAAGTAGCATTTCGTTTTACATATCCTCGCGATTTAATAAAATTAGCATGGGAGGGAAATGGACAGTTTGTAGGTTCTGAAGCCGATTTTAGCGGTATTGGACTAAATGCTTCTTATTATCGCGAATATGGTTTAGGATACTCCAGAGAAATAAAAATTGCACAAAAAGACTTTGTGGTGGGTGGAAGACTTAAGTTTCTATATGGCAAAGCCAATATATATACAGAACAAAGCAATATTAGCTTAGGTATTAACGACGAAAACTATGCACATACCATTAACACCCAATTCCTTATTAACTTTAATTTACCTGACAAATTAATTATGGAGCTCGATAGTTTAGGGAAAGATTCATTTAATAATACGGGACCCGAATTCGATTTTAGACAATTCTTTTTTAATAAAACAAACAAAGGAATGGCCATAGACTTAGGTATTTTTCACAAATTAAATAATAAATTTTCTTTTGGCTTAAGTTTAGTTGATTTGGGTTATATTAACTGGAAGCCGGGAGAAGGAAATAGTATTCGCAATTATTCATGTAACATAAGTTCTTACACATTCGATGGAATTGATTTTATTAACGATACAGCATGGGAAGAACATTTATCGGATACATTAAATCAAATATTTCATTTTAATAGTACGAGAACCGAATATAGAATACCATTACCTAGTAGAATATACCTTACCGGAATTTATTCTATAACACCTAATAATAAAGTAGGACTTTTGTTGCGGAATGAATTTTTCGAAGGAAAATACCACCCTGCTGTAACCGCTTCTTTTAACAAACGTTTTGGAAGAATGTTTAGCGCATCTGCAGCTTATTCAATTATGAATAAAAGTTATACAAACCTTGGTTTCGGTATGGCCCTGAATCTGGGACCTTTTCAAACCTATGTAACCAGCGATAACCTTTCTTGTCTTTTTGCCCCTACCAAAACAAAAAATGTAAATATTCACTTTGGAATTAACTATGTTTTCGGATTGAAAGAAAAGAAACCAACACAAAGCCTTTTCGAAGACACTCCCGAAATTTTATAAAAAACGATATACGAACAATTCCCTTTTAAAAAGACCTATATAAAAAGTAGGTCTTTTTTTATACTTTTATTTATTTAATATGTTTTATATATTGCTAATTTTCTATCACTTACATGTTTGTTATTTATTTATTAAACAAGGAATTAATATTAATAATTGGTATTTATGAATTAAAATTCTATTTTTGCAAGCTTAAAATAAATTGAATAACATAAAGTTTTATATAATATGCAAAATAAAGGAGTTATCAAGTTTTTTACGATTGCATTTGCACTTGTTTCATTATTTCAGTTATCTTTTACTTATTTCACGTATAGAACTGAAAAAAAAGCAGAAAAATATGCGAACGCAGAAATTGTTACAAAACAATCTAAAGAATTAGCAAAAGCGAATCCGATAAAAGAAAATTTTATTTTGGATTCCATTGTAAAATCGAGAGAAACATTCTTTCTCGATTCCATGCAAAATGAAGTTATTTATAATTTCTTTTGGCTACGAAAATATTCTTATAAAGATTGCAAAGAAAGAGAAATTAATTTAGGCCTCGACTTAAAAGGCGGGATGAACGTTACCTTAGAAGTATCAGTATATGATATTATTAGGGAAATGACCAATAACAGTAAAAACCCTGTTTTCACAAAAGCTTTGGAAAAAGCGGTGGAAATGGAAAAAACAAGTACCAAAGATTTTGTTACTCTTTTTGGAGAAGCTATTAACAGTATAGACCCTGGTTTTAAACTTTCATCTATCTTTAATACGGTTGATTTAAAAGATAAAGTAACTTTTAACTCCACAAACCAAGAAGTTTTAGCCGTTGTAAAAGAAGAAACAAATGCAGCTATCGACCGCACCTATAATGTTTTACGCACACGTATCGACCGTTTCGGCGTAACTTCTCCTAATATCCAGAAATTATCTACGGCAGGTCGTATTCTAGTTGAATTACCTGGAGTGAAAGAACCTGCTCGTGTTCGTAAACTACTACAAGGATCTGCAAAACTTGAATTTTGGTTAACAGAAGAATTTGCCAAAGTGTATCCATTTATGGAAGAAGCAAATAAAAAAGCAAAACTATTGCTTTATGCTTCCGATACTACAAAAACAGATTCTACCTTAACTGCCAGCACAGAAAAAACAAATGCCCTTGTAGTTGATTCTACAAAACAAGATACAGCTTCGTTGCTTAGTAAGATAAAAAGCAACACAACCGGAAAAAAAGATTTAGCAGACCAAAAATCGTTTGAAGAATACGCTAAAGAAAACCCATTATTCGCATACTTACGCCCAGCTTTTGATCAAAAAGACGGTAAATATTTTTACGGTAAAGGCCCCACAGTAGGTTATTGTGCTATTCTCGATACCATAAAAGTGAATCGTATTCTTAACATGGAACAAATTAAAAGTGTTTTCCCTAGAGAATATAAATTTTTATGGGAAGTAAAACCTTTTGACGATAAAAAAACAACCCTTCGTCTTGTTGCTATTAAAGTAACTAGTAACGATGGAAGTGCACCGCTCGATGGAACCTCTATTACAGATGCACGACAAGATTTTGGTCAGAATGGAACAAACGAAATATCTATGTCGATGAACTCCGAAGGAGCTAAAGTATGGAAACGATTAACTGGAGAACATATTGGTGAATGTATTGCCATTGTAATGGATAATTATGTTTATTCATTCCCTATTGTAAATGGCGAAATTCCAAATGGAAGTTCTCAAATTCAAGGTACTTTCACGTTAGAAGAAGCGAAAGATTTAGCGAACGTATTAAAAGCAGGGAAACTTCCTGCACCTGCCAAAATTATTGAAGAAGCGATTGTTGGGCCAACCCTCGGTAAAGAGGCTATTAACGCCGGACTTTGGTCGTTTATTATTGCATTCATTGCAACGCTTGCTTTTATGATATTCTATTATAACCGTGCCGGTTTAGTTGCTAACGTAGCCCTATTTGTAAATATGTTTTTTGTATTCGGGGTTTTAGCTTCATTAGGTGCAGTATTAACCTTACCAGGTATTGCAGGTTTAGTTTTAACCTTAGGGATGGACGTAGATAAGAACGTTATTATTTACGAACGTATTCGAGAAGAATTTAGAGCAGGAAAAGGAGTTCGTTTAGCTATTGATGACGGATATAAACATGCTTATTCTTCTATTATTGATAGTAACATTACAACACTTTTAACCGGTATTATTCTATATATTTTTGGTTCAGGCTCTATTCAAGGTTTTGCTACTACCCTAATAATTGGTATTATAAGTTCTTTATTCTGTGCCATTTTTATCACTCGCCTCATTTTTGTATGGATGATGGATAAGAATATTGAAATTACTGTTTCTAACAACATGACAAAAAATGTTTTAACAAATACCCATTTCGACTTTTTAGGATTAAAAAAGACTTTTTATGCTATTTCTTTAGTCGTTATTTTAATAGGTGTTGGCTCTCTTTCTATTAAAGGATTAAGTAGAGGAATCGATTTCTTAGGAGGCAGAACTTATGTGGTAAGATTTGATCAGGATATTAAAACCAACGACCTAAGAGAATCTTTAGGAAAGGTTTTCGATGGAAACCAACCCGAAGTAAAAACATTTGGACCTAATAATCAGGTAAAAATAACGACAGCATATTTAATTGATGATAAAACAGCGTTAGCAGATTCATTAGTGGAAACAAAATTATTCGAAGGACTCGCTCCTTTTTATAAAACAAGTATTACACAAGCCGATTTTGCTTCACACAATGAAGAAAAAATATTAGGTCGTTTAAGTTCGCAAAAAGTGGAACCTACTATTGCTTATAGTCTTTTACAAAAAGCTTTTTTGGCTGTGCTTTTCTCTCTTATTGTAATATTTGTTTACATCGCTGTTCGTTTTAAAAAATGGCAATGGGGCTTAGGCGGAACCATCGCATTATTCCATGACACCTTTATTGTTATTGCATTATTTTCCATATTCGACGGAATATTACCCTTTAATTTGGAAATTGACCAACACTTTATTGCTGCCATTTTAACGATTATTGGTTATTCCATTATGGATACCGTAATTATTTTCGACAGAATACGTGAATACCAAACATTGTATCCGAAACGTGATCTACACTCTAATATGAACGATGCTGTTAACAGTACGTTAAGCCGTACGTTAATAACTTCGGGAATAACGTTTATGGTTTTACTTGCTATGTTCCTTTTTGGTGGTGAAGTTATTAGAGGATTTACCTTTGCTTTACTAATTGGGATATTTATAGGAACATACTCTTCCATTTTCGTTGCTTCTCCTATTGCTTTTGATATAATTTCATGGCATAATAAAAGAAAAGCAAATAAAGAATTATTAAAAACAAAATAATTAAATAATAAATAAAAAAAGCTCCTAAATTTAGGAGCTTTTTTTATTTATATTTGTAGGTATTTATGATATTAAATTTTACCATATTATTACTAGAAGGAGTTAGCACAGGAGAATTATTATTAGTAATTCTAGCTATTTTCTTATTATTCGGACCTAAAAAAGTTCCCGAAATAGCTAAAGGACTTGCAAAAGGAATAAAAAAAATTAAAGAAACGCAGGATAGTTTTCAAAATGAAGTTAATACAACGATTGATCCTATTAAAAAAGAATTAAACAACACCACAGAACAACTTAAAAACGAGTTAAATATTGATAAAAACAAACCAACAGAAAACAATACGGGTAAAAATTCAAGACCCGACTTTATCGGTTAATTTATTTTTTTTACTTTTTTTTTATAAAAAACTGATTTTTTTGTTGTCTGTATGTATATATTTTTTAATATTAAGCAATTTTTAATTATTTTTACAGCTAGAATAAACCCTTTTTAAATCATTCATATATGAAAGTTTACAGAATATTTCTTTTAACACTTCTCTTTTCGGGGCTTTTGTTTAATAATTCATATGCACAAAAGAACTGGGCTCAAAATGCAGATAACTCTTTTAAATATTTTAGATACTACGAAGCCGTCGGTTTATACAAAAAAGCATATACAAAAGTCAAAAAGAATAAAGTAGAAAAAGCACGGATTATTTATCAAATTGCAGAATGCTACCGTTTAACAAACGATGCCAAACAAGCAGAAACATGGTATAAAAAAGCGGTTACCATAAAATATCCCGATCCACTTGCAACACTTTATTATGCCGATATGTTGAAAGCCAACGAAAAGTACGATGAAGCGATTATTCAATATGAAGCCTATAAAAATTTAAGACCAAGTGATGCCAGAGGGGCCAGTGGCGTTGAATCGTGTACGCTATCGCAACAATGGAAAGACAACCCAACCACACATGAAATTCAAAACATGAAGCAATTAAATTCCAAATTCATGGATTTTGCTACCACTTATGCTGACCGTAAATATAAATCTATTATCTTTTCATCTTCCAGAGAAGGATCTATCGGAAAAGATTTCGATGGCTGGACAGGTCAAAGCTTTTCTGATTTATATCTTACTGCACAAGATAAAAAAGGGACATGGAGTACTCCTGTTTCTGTAGGAGATAATATAAATACTATTTTTAATGAAGGAACCGCTTCCTTAAATGATAAATGCAACGAAATGTATTTTACCCGTTGTGCTGTTGAAAAGAAAAGACAGCTAGGATGTCAGATATATGTTGCCAATAAAAAAGGAACTACCTGGGATATTCCTGAAGTACTCCCTCTTGCTACCGACACTACAACCATTGGTCATCCTTGTATTTCACAAGACGAACTTACTTTATTTTTTACTGCCGATAGTACATTTGGAGGATATGGCGGAAGAGACTTATGGATGGTTACACGTTCAAAAAAGAGTAAAGCATGGGACAGTCCTGTTAATTTGGGTCCTAATATTAATACTTCCGGCGATGAAATGTATCCTTTTATTAGAGAAAATGGGGTGCTCTATTTTTCATCTAATGGACATCCTGGTATGGGAGGTTTAGATATTTTTAAAGTGGAAAAAGTTGGCAACACGTGGGGAAAACCGGTTAATTTAAAATACCCTATGAATTCTGCTTCCGACGATTTTGCTATTATCTTTGAAGGAACTACAGAAAAAGGATTTTTCTCGTCAAACAGAAAAGGCGGTAAAGGAAGTGATGATATTTTTTCATTCTACCAACCCCCAATTATTTTTACTATTCATGGAACTATTAGAAACGATAGCAGTAAATTAAGCACCAAAGAACCAATTCAGGGAGCTATTGTTACACTTATTGGTTCCGATGGCACTATTGTTATCGATACTACCGATAAAAACGGAGCTTACAAATTTGATAAAACGAAAGTTCTAGCCAATACCTCATACGAACTGAAAATTGAATCTTTTGGTTACTTCGGCGCTAAAGGGAAAGAAAGCACTGTCGGCTTAGAAAGAAGTAAAGACTTTATTCATGATTTCAACCTAATACCCATTCCAAAAAAACCAATTGTTCTCCCCGAAATTTTTTACCCATTCGATCAATGGGTACTTTTGCCGGAATACCAAGATTCTTTAAATGGACTTATTCAAATTATGGAAGAAAACCCACGTCTGGTTATTGAATTAGGTTCTCACACAGACTCCCGCGGTTCTTTGGAATACAACGACTCTCTTTCCTATAAACGTGCAAAATCGGTTGTTGATTATATTATTTCTAAGGGAATTGCAGGCGACAGACTTGTTCCTTATGGTTATGGAGAACGTGTTCCTAGAACGTTATACGGCGACAAATACGTTAGCAAATATGTTAAAAACAATAAAGTAGTTACTTTTGACACTCCTATTCTTTACCCTTCAGGAACAACCTTGTCGGAAGATTATATAAATCAGTTTGTAACCGATGAGAAGAAATTTGAAGGAGCTCACCAATTAAACAGAAGAACAGAATTTAGAGTATTAAAAGATAATTATATTCCGAAATCAGAAATTAACACCCCTAAAAAAACGCCTAGTATTGATGTAAAAGTTGACTCATCTTCCATTAAAAATCAACAAGAAAAAATGAATCAACCAACAAATGATAATTATGTCCCTGATTATTTTCAAAACCTAAAAATTGAAAAATCTCATGAACAGATAATCTATTTTGCTTTAAAACAAGAGAAGGGTCAAACACCTATTAAAAAAGAAAATTAGCTTGATTAAAATAATTAAAAGCGTCCCTGAAAATATTAAAAAGGGATGCTTTTTTATTTCTAAAAAATGAAAGATAATTCAAAATATAATAAACGTGGCGTTTCTGCATCGAAAGAAGATGTTCATAACGCAATTAAAAACATGAGCAAAGGCTTATACCCTCAGGCTTTTTGTAAAATTATTCCCGATTACCTTGGCGGGGATGAAGATTATTGTGTTGCCATGCATGCCGATGGTGCCGGTACAAAATCTTCACTCGCTTATATTTACTGGAAAGAAACTGGTGATTTGTCGGTATGGGAAGATATTGCTCAGGATTCTATTGTGATGAACATTGATGACCTTTTATGTATTGGAGCGACCGACCATATTCTTCTTTCTTCAACCATAGGAAGAAATAAAAACCGTATTCCCGGTGAAGTTATTTCAACCATTATTAACGGGACAGAAAAATTTATCGAAAATTTAAAAAAATTCGATATCCATATTACTTCTACCGGCGGAGAAACTGCAGATGTTGGCGACCTGGTGAGAACCATTATTGTTGACACGACCGTGGTTTGTCGTATGAAAAGAAGCGACGTTATTACCAACGAAAAAATAAAGGAAAATGATGTAATTATAGGACTTGCTTCTTTCGGTCAAACTACCTATGAAGACAAATATAATGGAGGAATGGGAAGCAATGGACTTACCTCGGCTCGTCATGATGTTTTCTCTAAAATCTATGCTGAAAAGTATCCTGAAAGTTATGATGCAAGCATCCCCGCTGAATATGTTTATTCCGGATCAAAAAAAATAAACGATGCCCTTGCAAATATGGATATATCGGCTGGAAAACTAGTACTGTCTCCTACCCGAACATATGCGCCGGTTATTAAAAAAATTTTAGAGAAACACCGAAACAATATCCATGGAATGATTCATTGTACGGGAGGAGCTCAAACCAAAATTTTAAATTTTATTGACAACCTCCACATTATTAAAGACAATATGTTCCCCGTACCTCCCCTGTTTAATCTCATTAAACAAGAATCAAATACCGATTGGCACGAGATGTACAAGGTTTTTAATATGGGACATAGAATGGAAATATATATCCCTGAAAACTTAGCAGAAGATGTTATAACCATTGCAGAAAAATTTAATTTGGATGCCAAAATTATTGGTCATTGTGAAAAATATAATGGGAAGAAATTAAGTATTATTAACGAACACGGAAAATTTGAATATTAAAAAAATAATATATGTTAGATAAACTGGAAGCCATATTTAAACGTTGGGAAGAAGTCGGGAAACAGTTAACAGAACCCGAAATTATATCGGACATGAAACGATATATTAAACTTAGTAAAGATTACAAAGAACTACAACCAATAGTAGATGCATATAGAGAATATAAACTTGTTGTTGAAAACATTGCATCATCGAAAGAAATTTTAGCGAAAGAAAAAGACGATGAGTTTAGAGAGATGGCCAAATCGGAATTGGATATGTTGGTTTTGAAGAAAAACGAAATGGAAGAAAGTATCCGAATTATGCTGATACCTTCAGATCCGGAAGATGGGAAAAACTCTATTGTAGAAATACGTGCAGGTACCGGTGGCGATGAAGCCAGTATTTTTGCAGGCGACTTATACCGAATGTATACCCGTTTTTGTGAAACTAAAAAATGGAAAATAGAACTGGTTGATTGTACCGAAGGAACTGCTGGCGGCTTTAAAGAAATAATTATTAATGTTTCCGGAGAAAATGTATACGGACAGTTAAAATATGAATCGGGTGTACATCGCGTGCAACGTATTCCACAAACAGAAACACAAGGAAGAGTTCATACTTCGGCAGCATCGGTGGTGGTGCTTCCTGAAGCCGATGAATTTGACATTGATTTAAAACAATCCGATATACGTAAAGACACTTTTTGTTCTTCGGGTCCCGGCGGACAATCTGTTAATACGACCTATTCGGCTATTCGACTTACC
>DAOLWT010000064.1:0-9854 GCA_035421345.1 Bacteroidales bacterium | reverse complement strand
GCACAAATCAGAACCTTGTTTTGTATCAAAATTTCCTGAATGCCATTCTTCACTTTGAGTAAAAAACATGGTATTCTAATCTATTATTTTTCTGTTAGTTAGGAATGAGTTAGATAGATTGTCAATTTAAAATAGTCCAACGAATATTTTAAATTTTACAATTGTAATGCCGATGACATAGATGCTTTCGGTATAAAACGATTGCACCATCGTACCTACTTTTCCTCTAAGAGTAATATTGTTCGTTTTACATGAATGAAAGAATGATAATCACTTAAGAAAACAAACTAACGCTAAAGTTAAAAATTCGAAAAATATAATTACTTTAGTTTCGTATTATGGAAGCTTAACCTCAAGCATATAATACCAATTCGTTTAAGTATAAATAGCAAAATATGGAACATCCATTAATTGAAGAAAAAACGTTCGATAAAATTGACTTTAACAATAAACCTTTAACAAAAGGGGAATACGAAAACTGTCGTTTTCTTAATTGCGATTTTTCGAATGTAAGCCTCTCTGATTATAAATTTGTCGATTGTACGTTTTCAGTCTGTAATTTAAGTTTAGTTAAACTAAGCAATACCGCATTTAGAAATATTGTTTTTACCGATTGTAAAATGCTGGGGCTTCATTTCGATAGTTGTAACCCATTCGGACTATCTATTCGTTTCGAAAACTGTATTATTAATCATTCTTCCTTTTATAAAACAAAAATTAAAAAAACTGTTTTTAAAAATTGTCAATTACAAGAAGTCGACTTTACGGAATGCGACTTAACCGACTCCTTGTTTGATAATTGCGACTTAACAAGAGCCGCCTTCGACCATACTATTTTAGAAAAATCTGATTTCTCTACTTCTTACAATTATTCTATCGACCCAGAAATTAACCGAATAAAAAAAGCAAAATTTTCTATTTACCGACTCTCCGGACTTTTAGAAAAGTATGATTTGCGTTTTGAAAAAGAATAAAACAGCGTCTTTCTATGAAAAAAACGAATATAATTATTCTATTGGTATTTTTTGTTTTGAAAATAAATGCTCAAAGAGTTTATACAATAAGAGATAGCATAACAAAAGAAGTTATTCCATATGCAACTATTTTTTTTGTTCATTCAAATGGAGGTGGATTATATTCTGATGAAAAAGGAATGGTTGAAATTCCTGATACTATACAACAAATTAAAATAAGCCATTTATCATTTAATGATAAAAATATTTTTTGTAATAAAATTTTGAATAAAGAAATTCTTTTGACTCAAAGAAAACAATTATTAAAAGAAGTAATTATTAAAAATATAAAATATAAAAAAAAGAATATAGGATTTAATAATTCTAAGACAATTGCTAATTCTGATTTTGGAGGAGCTTCGGGCTTTTTAATAGCAGTTTATATTCCATACAACAATAATTGGAAAGAAACTCCAATAATAACAGAAATAAATAATAAATTTAAAAAAAATCTTTTCATAAAAGAATCCTATAAGTCAATATTACGTTTTGATTTACAATTACCAGGTAAGATAACAGGCGCACCAGATGGTATTTCTTTATTAAATACAGATTTAACATATAAAACAACTAAATTTAAAAGTAATTTAAGTATTCCGCTTCCTTTATCTATTAATTTTCCTAAAGAAGGTGTTTTTATTGTAATGGAATGGATAAGCGATGATGCTTCTATTAAATGGTTAAATCCATCCATTGCACTAACAAATGTGGAAACTACAAGTTATACTTGGATAAAACGAAAATTTAAAGGAGAAGAGTGGAGAAATATATTAAATGATCCTGGTTTGTTAAGATTTAAAGAAACAATATATAAAGGTAAAACAATTAACTTGTGTTTAGGTTTAACAATCATAGAATAGTTAATTTTATCTGGCATAAAAACCATATTTTTTTATATAAATCGGACTAAAATAAAAAAGAAAACTAGAATGAATTTTTTGAAAAAAATTTGTTTTTTGAAAAAAATATTTACCTTTGTCGACTCACTCTATATACAATAGGTTTAAAATTAAAAAATGGGAAAATTATTCGATAAACTAGCTGAAGATGTTCGTTTTCGCGAAGGTTTAAAAGCCTGCATCAACTGCGGAACATGCACTGCAATATGTGCCGCTGCTGAATTTTATAATTACGATCCCCGCAGTATTACCGATACAGTGCAAGGAAAAAACGACGATGAAATTTTGGCCCTTTTAAAAGGGGAACAAATTTGGTATTGTGGCGAATGTATGTCTTGTAAAACCAGATGTCCGCGTGGAAATACACCCGGGCTTATTATCTGTGCTTTACGTTCGCTTTCGCAGGAATTAGGCTATTTTACCGAATCTGAAAAAGGAAGACAGCAATTAGCGTTGAAACGAACCGTTGGACAATGGATTTTAGACTATGGATATTGCCTTTATTTAGAAGGCGTTACAACCGATATTCATCCGGAACAAGGCCCCATCTGGGACTGGAAACAAAAAAACTGGAGAAAAGTTTTTGACCGCTTGGGTGCTAATTACAAAGGAGAAGGACCCGGAATTTTGCGTAAAATCCCCGAAGAATCATTGGAAGAACTTCGTAAAATATTTGAAGTTACCGGCGGTAATGAACGCTTTAAAAAGATTGAAGAATTTTCAGCGAAAAAAGCAAAAGAAATGAACATCCCTTTCGATCAAACAAACGAAAACGATTATTTTAAATATATTTATTCGCATAACAGCAATAATCATTGCAATAAAGAATAACTTACTATGAAAACCGAAGGAAAACATGCCATCTGGAAAGATTATCAAAAAGATATTGCCGATGACCGCTATTTTTATGTAAGAAGTTGTGTTCGACAGAATTTTTTTCCCGGCGCCGAACAAACGTTTCTTAGAATTATGCGCGACGTACTAGGAAAGGATGTTTACGAACACCCTTGTCATACCACCTGTACCGGTATTGGATATCATTCCGATGTAGTCCCTTTCGATACTGCAATGACTGTAGTTGCACGTCAGTTTGCTCTTATGACCGAATCGGGATACGAAAATCTGGTACCTTCGTGTATTACTTCTTTTGGACTTTATACCGAAATATTAGAAACCTGGCATCATTTTCCAGAAACAGAAGCAAAAGTTAGAGAATACCTTAAAAAAGCCACCGGACGCGAATTTAAGATTCCTAAAAATTTAGCCCATGCCAGCGATGTTATCTATAAATTTAGAAAAGAAATAGCACAAAAAGCAAAATATAAATTAATTAACAAAAATACAGGCGAACCATTAAAAGTAGTAGAACATATCGGATGTCATTATGCCAAAATGTTTCCACATGTGGGAGTAGGTGGAGCTGAATATCCCTATGTTTTGGTAGGAATGGTAGAAGATTGGGGTGGAGAAATTGTTGATTATCCGGAACGCCGTCATTGTTGTGGTTTTGGTTTCAGGCAATACCTAGTTCAGGCAAACAGAGGTTATTCTGTTGCTTGCTCTCATAAGAAATTTGAATCTATGCAGCCTTATAAACCGGATATGATTATTACTAATTGTCCGGGATGCCCTATGTTTCTTGATAAATGGCAATATACCATTGCCGAAATGGAAGGAAAAACATATGGAAAAGATGGACACGGAATTCCAGTATTTACCTTCGAAGAAGTAGCCGGAATGGTTTTAGGATACGATCCTTGGGATATTGGTTTACAGGTACATCAAGTATCGTGCGAACCAATACTTGATAAAATGGGTATTCCATACGATCCTACTAAAAAATTTGCCGATAAGAGCGGACAATTTTTAGGAGCCCCAGAAAAACCAAGTGTGCTAAAAATTTGATATTTTTACCTCATGAATAAAAAAAGAATTATTGTAATTGGTGGCGGTATTGCCGGTATGGAAGCCGCTACTAACTTATCTGCCATGGGTTATCAAGTAACCCTTTTAGAAAAAGAGAACGAACTGGGCGGACATCTATTAGGTTGGGAAAAACTTTTTCCTACTATGCGACTAGGTAAAGATGTAATAGAATTTCTGAATAAAGGAATTGGGTTAACCCATATTCAAATTATTAAAAATGCCGATATTATTGATGCTCGTAAAAATGATTCTATATTTTCCGTTAAACTATCCGACGGCAGATCGTTTGAAAGCGACGCCATTATTGTAGCTACCGGTTACGATTTATTTGATGCTCGTAAAAAAGAAGAATACGGCTATGGAATATACGATAATGTAATTACTTCTGCCGAACTGGAAGAATTGTTTTTATCGGGAAAACCTATTGTTAACGCACTCGGAAAAACACCTAAAAAAATTGGGTTTGTTCATTGTGTAGGTTCGCGCGATGAAAAAGTCGGAAATGTATATTGTTCTAAAGTTTGCTGCGTAACTGCCGTTAAACAATCTATCGAAATTAAAGAAAAAATTCCCGATGCCGAAGTCTTTTGTTTTTATATGGACTTACGTATGTTCGGTATGCATTTTGAAACCTTATATAAACAAGCACAAGAAAAACATGCTGTTAATTTTATTCGCGGTCGTTTATCGGAAGCCTGCGAAAACATAGATGGTTCTATCTTAGTAAAGGTAGAAGATACCTTGGCAGCCCGTCCGTTAAGAATGAGCGTTGATTTACTGGTATTAATGGTGGGAATAACCCCTTCGGAAGGAACCAAAAAAATAGGAGCTATGCTAGGATTAAATTTTGGTCCGAACGGTTTTTATAAATGCATGGATCAACATACCATGACAACTGTTTCTAATGTACCGGGGGTATTTTTTGCCGGCTGTTGTATGGCTCCCAGAACCATTAATAATGTTTTTGCCGATTCGCGTTCGGCTGCATTAATGACCGCTAGTTATCTAGAAAATTATTCCATAGAAAAACGTACTATATAACCATTACTCCTATTATGAAGAATTTTGGATATACATTAAGCGAGGATCGACAGATTAATTACGACAAGAACGATAAAAAAATACTTGCTTATGTTAAAGAACACGAACCTTCCTTTAATATTTGTATTTCTTGTGGAACATGTACTGCTACTTGTAGTGCCGCACAGTTTACTAATTTTAATATCCGCCATTTATATACTTTATTAAAAAGAGGAGAAGTAACAACGCTAAAAAAAGAAATAGCAAAATGTATGTTATGCGGTAAATGTTTGTTGGCTTGCCCTCGTGGAGTAAATACCCGCAATGTTATTATTAAAATTAACCAAGCAATAGAGAAATATTCATTATGAGCTACGATCCTTTTGTTATTCCTTTTTCTGCAGGGGCTATTATATTATTTATTATTCTTATTTATAAATATACTTACTGGATAATTACTTTAAGCAAAGCCGATACATTTAAGCTTCTGAAAGGGCTTTTCAGTATTAAATTCTTTAAAGCCATTAAAGAGATCGTTTTAGAAAGTTTATTTCACCGGAGAATATTTAAAATAAATCCGGTACTTGGTTATATGCACATGAGCTTTGCGTTGGGATGGCTTTTATTAATATTGGGAGGAACGCTAGAAAATAAAATTCATTCGCATAAGCCTTTTAATGCTCCATATGAACCTATCTTTTTTAAATTTTTTAATCACGATATAAATGCATATCCATGGGCAAACGAATTTAAATTTGTAATGGATTTTCTCTTATTATTCGTTTTATCGGGAGTTCTTTTAGCATTTTTTAAACGTATTTATTCTCGTTTATTCGGAATGAAAAAAACAACCCGTTTAAAGTTGGGAGATTGGTTTGCCATGATGAGTTTATGGTTTATTTTCCCCTTACGTTTCTTGGCTGAAAGTTTTACAGCCGGAATGTATGATAATGGTGGTTTTTTAACAGGAAATGCCGGACGGTTTTTTGCTTCTTTTATTCCTTTGCAAGATGTTTCTTATATAGCCTGGTGGGCTTATTCTATTGCATTGGGAACATTTTTTGTAGCGCTCCCCTTTTCTCGCTATATGCACATTTTTACAGAAGTTGTTTTAATCTTTTTAAGAAACTTCGGTATTAAAAATTGTAAAGTTTACAATTCTTTTTCTGCTATTGAAGTAAATGCCTGTTCGCGTTGTGGTATTTGTATTGATAAATGTCAGCTTCTTACCTCCTCGCGTATTACTGATACACAAGGGGTATATTTCCTTCAATCTATTCGAAATAATGAAATTAAAGAAGAAAAAGCATTCGATTGCTTACTTTGCGGAAGATGTCAGGAATATTGTCCCGTAGGTATTAATTTAAATAATATTCGTATTTCGCGTCGTTTCGAATTTGCTACCGGTAATCAGAATTACGATTATATCTCGTCACAAGTTGAAAAAACAGCCCCAGTAATCTATTTTGCAGGGTGCATGACTCATTTAACGCCTTCTATTAAAATAGCGATGGAATCTATTTTAAAAACGGCCGGTATTGATTATTTGTTTTTAGATAAAAACGGAAGTATTTGTTGTGGCCGACCATTAGTTACCGCAGGGGAAATATTAAAAGCACATAAGCTAATAGAAAAAAACACCCAACTAATTAAAGATTCGGGGGCTAAAACTCTTGTAACTTCTTGTCCTATATGTCTTAAAGTATTTAAAGAAGATTATAAACTCCCTATTGAAGTTTTGCATCATAGTCAATATTTGCTTCGCTTAATTAATGAAGGAAAAATACGTGTTCATCATTCTAAAGAAAGTGCTGTTTATCACGATCCGTGCGAATTAGGACGAGGAAATAAGATTTATAAAGAACCCCGTGAACTTTTAAATAAAGTTGTTAATTTACAATCGGTTTCTCAAGAAGCTGAACTCGGTTTATGTTGTGGAAACAGCTTAGGTGGAGTTCAATTAAATACCGTACAACGCGATCTTATTCGGATTGACGCATTGAATGTGTTGCAAAAAAATAACCCTAATTATATTGCAACAGCTTGTCCTTTATGTAAGAAAACTTTTGTTAAAAGCGCCGAAACCGATGTAAAAGATATTGCAGAAATAATTTGGTTATCGATGCAAAATTCAAGAAAACCTAAATTTGTACACGAAATAAAACAACCCAAAGAAGAAGCTGTAATTGAACTATAAACAACTAGTTAATTAGCTGTTAACAGCCACTTTAATCTTTTGACCAACAAACAAAGTACTTTTATTGGTTAAATTATTTAATTTCTTAATTTCTTCTATCGAAGTGCATTTGTATTGATTCGCTATTCTCCACAACGTATCTCCCTTTTGAACAGTATGATAAACATATTTTATATTGACTGTTTTTTCAGTTGTTGTTGTTTTTTCTATCGTTGAATTCGTATTATCCTTTTCAATAGATTTAGAATTGCTCGTATCGGTTTTAGTTGCTAAAACAGTAGGATCTTTAACATATAATTTCTGACCCGGATAAATGGTGGTATTTTTTAAATTATTCCATTTTTGTATTTGAGCAATAGTACAATTATTACGGGAAGCAATAACACCTAATCCATCACCGGCTTTAACAGTATATTTAGTGGTAGTAGTAGAAATTGTTTCTTTGTTTGTGGAGGAATAATTTGCTTTTTTTTGCTGTAATGCTAATAAAGAATCTTTCTTTTTTATTTCTTTTTCTTTTTCCGTCATTGCTTTTTCTTCTTCAATCATAGCCAATGTTTTATAAGAATATATAGCTGTTTCATTGCTCATAAAATCACCGATATATTTCTGAGGAAGACTAAGCGTATATGGTTCTTCGCTACTTGCAGGAATAATGCCCATCTTATAACATGGATTTAAGTACTCAATTTTTTCTTTCGGAATATTTAAGGCTTCCGATATTTGGTCGAATGTAAGTTTTTGTTTCACCATCACGGTATCTACTTCAAAACTCATAAAATCGGGTGCAACAGGGAATATATTGTGTTCTGTAGCATAATTCATAACGTAGGTAACAGCGATAAATGCAGGAACATAGCCTCTAGTTTCTTTGGGTAGATATTTCTTTATTTTCCAGAAATTGGTTTCACCGTTCGATCTTCTTATTGCTTTATTTACATTTCCGGGACCTGAATTGTATGCAGCTAAAACCAGTGCCCAGTCTTTATAAATAGCATATAAATCTATAAAATGCCTACAAGCAGCATCGGTCGATTTAATAGGGTCAAAACGATCATCGGTATATGAAGTTACTTTTAAATCGTATCGTTTACCTGTTGTATAAATAAACTGCCATAATCCATTTGCTCCCGCTCTCGATTTAGCAACCGGATTTAAAGCAGATTCAACAATAGCTAGATATTTTAACTCCATTGGGATTTTATATTTGCTAAGATATTCTTCAAAAAGAGGGAAATAATATTCGGAAAGTCCTATTAAACGACCGGTCATATTTTTCTTTTTTATTGCATATAAATCGATAAATCCCTTCACATCTTCATTATATACATATTTAAAAGGAGAAGATGAATTAAGCTTTGCTATTCTCTGTTCATAAACAGAATCGCTGAAAACAGGAATATAGTCTGGAGCGTAATTATATTTATTTAATTTTTTAGTGTTGGTGGAAAAATTACAATTTTCGAAACATTTTAGAATGGCTAAACTGTCTAATGCTTCCACAATTGGGTTATCTTTATTCAATACGAAAGAAGAGACAGATTTACCGATGGTATCTTTTACTGATTGGGCATATAAAAAAGGACCCTCCCAAATCAATAATATAAATGCTATCAAGTAAACTATTTTTATTTGTTTCATATTTTTAAAAATTAATGATTTAACCTTTTTATCAAATAATAAACGCCGGAAAAAATTAAAAATTTTATACCGAAAGCATATATGTAATATTCCAATAAATTGTACTATAACATATATGTCATCGGCATTACCATTGCAAAATTTAAAATATCCGTTGGACTATTTTAAATTTGCAATTGGTATAATTTTCTAATTTGCAATATACAAACTTTTTTACAAATTTTTAATACCCAAACCCCATTTTCAACAACAATGTATTGTTAATAAGTATTAAATCCTGATTTTAATAAATAAAATCAGGATTTAATAAATCAATAAATTTATTTTAAAAACTGCTACTCTTTGGGGGTTTCTTCTTTTTCAGATGGTGCTATATCTTTATCTGTTTTAGCAGCATCTTTAAACTCTTTTACTCCTTTGCCTAGCCCTTTCATTAATTCCGGTATCTTTTTCCCGCCAAAAAACAAAAGAACGACAACTAAGATTAAAATTATTTCGAGTGGACCTATTCTACCCATAATATTGTATTTTTAAAATTAAATTTTTTTGTTTACTAACAATAACTCTTTTAGCAACTACCTCCATTAAAAAACACTATTTTTTAAAAAAATCTACAAATAGCTTTTTAAAATCTACTGGTTATAGTAGTAATAATAACTATAGTAGTTGTAGTAATAATAGCTGTAATAGTTGTAATAATAGTAGCTATAATAATTATAATAATAGCTATAATAGTTATAGTAGTAATAATAGCTATAATAGTTATAGTAATAATAGCTATAATAGTTGTAATAATAATAGCTATAATAGTTATAGTAATAGCTGTAGTAGCTATAATAACCGGAATAGCTGTAATAATTATAATAATAACTATAATAGTCGGAATAATAACTATAATAATTGTAGTAACCGGAATAGCTGTAATAGTTGTAATAATAGCTATAATAGTTGTAATAATAGTAATAACTGTAATAGTTATAATAGTAATAACTATAATAGTTATAGTAGTAATAATAGCTGTAATAATTGTAGTAGTAATAGCTGTAATAATTTCCTTCGGAGTTTCCTTCCGGAACACCTACACCTTCTGGTGTTTGGCTATTACGGATCAATCTGAAAAGTTGGGGGGAATAAACTAAATTTCTAATTTAGCCTAAA
>DAOLWT010000063.1:0-9920 GCA_035421345.1 Bacteroidales bacterium | reverse complement strand
TTATTGGTTTTAAATATCTTATTTCTGAATTTGCTGCACTCATAATCGTGTGTTTTTTAATGAATAAATCAGTTTATGCTTCTGTTTTTTGAACTTTTGGTTTATCGCTTCTTTTCTTTTCGTTATAAGCCATCGAATGTTTATCGAGCTTTATTGTTAAGAAACGAAGTATTCTTTCATCGCGTTTATAAGCGATTTCTAAATCTTTCACAGTTGTACTATCAGCCTTAAATTCAATAAGATAGTAAAAGCCTGTTGATTTTTTTTGAATGGGATAAGCCAACTTTTTCAATCCCCAATTGTTTTCGAAAACAATTTCAGCTCCTTTTTCAGCTAACAGCTTATGGAACTTGCTTACCGCTTCCTTCATCTGATCTTCAGATAAAACGGGAGTCATAATGAAAACGGTTTCGTACTGATTTGTCATTGTTCTTTGATTTTTAATTAATTAATTATATTTATTTTTTATTGGATGGCAAAATTACAAAAAATATTTTATTAAACAACTACTGAAAATGAAATATATATGTAATTGAGTAGAAAATTTCAATTTTTAACACCCTTAAATAGGAGAAAAAACAGGATAAAAATAATAGGAAGGATAAAAATAGGGTACGATAAAATACCGTATAAAGAAGTATTTGTTGTGTTTAATACCCAATTATTGGTAAACTGAAAGGAATTATTAAACAATACAACAAACTGAAATACAATCCAATAAAAAAATATAGTTAAAAAAGAAACAAAAAAGATTTTTTTAAAAGAGCACACATTATTATATAGTCCTATAAAAATTCCAATTGGGATACTTATAAATAACAGATATATAGCAAAAAACAAATATTTTATACTAATTTCTTCCCAAAAAAATGTTTTATTATCATTTAAATAATTAAGTATTAAAGAAAATAAAAATAATAAGAGAACAAATACGATAGATGCTATTCCAAAAAAGAAAACACCTTTAAAAGAATTTGAAAGATATGTAAATATTTTTTTCATTTTAAAATGTCAACATATAATACTTGATATGTTTTCTATTTTGAAAAATATTTTTTCAAGTTGAATAAATGATAATATCTAATTTTATTATCCCAATAATTGTTTTACCAAATCCGAAACCATTTTATTATCGGCTTTCCCTGCGAGTTCTTTAGAAGCGATTCCCATTACCTTCCCCATGTCTTTTATGGAAGATGCGCCGGTTTGAGAAATAGCTTGTTGAATAATTTTTTTAATTTCTTCTTCGCCCATTTGTGCTGGTAGGTATTGTTGAATTATATTTGCTTGAAATAATTCGGGCTCGGCTAAATCTATTCTGTTTTGGGTTTTATAAATTTCGGCAGCTTCTCTTCTTTGTTTTACTAATTTTTGCAACAACTTTATTTCATTCTCATCTGTAACCGGCTCTGTTGATGATTGTGCTAGTAGTAGTGCTGCTTTAACACCACGTAATGCTTCTAATTTTTCTTTTTCTTTAGCAAGCATCGCTGTTTTAATATCTGCATTTATTTTTTCTGTAAGACTCATATCTTTTATATTAATATTGATTTTTTTAGAATTAAAAATCAAAACTAACTATTTTGAAAATAGGAAACAAAAAAAAGTGCAGAAAACCCCCGTAATCTGCACTTAAAGGCATAATATAACTAAACTAAAACTAATCTACATTATCATGAAGGAACGAATTATTTTGCTTTAGTTCCACTCTTTTATTTTCATCTTCCGAAAGGGTATATCTAGATATATGCGATTCTGAAGATGGAGTTACCTCAGCAAGAACTACATTTTTTCTTAAATAAGCAGGTTCCTTTTCTAATTCTGACAAACCTTGAGCTGTTTTAATTTTCATACTCAGCTCTCTTAATTTTTTTATACGCTCTTGACTTTTTCTTAAAACTTCATCGGGTGTTGATTCGTTTCTATCAATACGTTCAATCGGTTTGTATATTTCTTTATTGTCGTCTGTTTTAGTTAAAATAACAGGTTCGTTCAAAACATTTTTTTCAAATTCAAACAATGGCTTATCATTTGAATCGATCGTATTTTCTATTTCAAATAAAACTTCATTGGGTTCATTATGATCTACCGAGTGATTATCGGTTACTTGATCTTTTTCTTTTATAGTTAGTTTAAAATCGGTATAATTCACTTTTTCAATTACCGGAGGTGCTATTATTCTTTCGGCCGGTTTTTCTTGATCGAGTGGGGTAACGATTTTTTCTTTTTGCTTAACGAGTGGTGTATATTCGAATGCTTCAACGGAATCGAAACCAGTAGCAATTAAGGTAACACCAACTTTATTTCCTAATGTTTCATCGGTGCCATTTCCCCAAATAATTTCTGCAGAAGAACCCGATTCTCTTTGTATATACTCTGTTATTTCTGAAACTTCGTCCATTCTTATTTCTTCAATACCTGAAGCAATATAGAGTAATATATTGCTTGCCCCTTTTATTTGGTTATCGTTTAACAAAGGCGAAGACAAAGCCATTTCAACAGCATTAAGCGCTCTATTTTCTCCTTCAGCAAAACCGGAACCCATAATAGCGACACCGCTATTTTTCATTACGGTTTTTACATCTTCGAAATCAACATTAATATATCCAGGAACAGTAATAATTTCGGCTATTCCTTTTGCTGCAGTCGTTAAAATATTATCAGCTCTTCCGAATGCCTCAGAAAGACATAGGTTTCCAAAAAGCTCTCTTAATTTATCATTACAAATTACAAGAAGTGTATCAACATTTTTTCTTAATTCGCGAATTCCTTCATCGGCTTGCAATCTTCTTTTTCTTCCTTCAAACATAAATGGAATAGTAACAATAGCTACTGTTAAAATGCCCATTTCTTTAGCTGTTGCAGCAATAACAGGAGCAGCACCTGTTCCGGTTCCACCACCCATTCCTGCAGTAATAAAAAGCATTTTTGTATTTTTTTCGAGTAATGCTTTTAGCTGATCTAAATTCTCGATGGCCGCATTTTTCCCGACAGCAGGAATAGATCCGGCACCTCTTCCTTCGGTAAGACTGGCGCCAATTTGCACCTTCGTAGGAACAGGACTCATATCAAGAGCTTGTTCATCGGTATTGCATACGATGAAATCAACTCCTTCAATGCCTTGTTTGAACATGTGGTTAACAGCGTTACTTCCGCCGCCACCTACTCCAATCACCTTTATAATGGATGATTGGTTTTTAGGAAGATCAAATTGTATCATGTCTGTCATAGGTATTTTCTTCTGGATAAAATTAAGTAAATGTTATTATGACCAATACGCTTTTATAAATTATTTATCAACATGAATTTCATACAAAATGTTAATATTTTTCGATGCATCACTATTGTTAAATTCATAAATAAATTAAACCAATTGTAAATTGAAAATATCCGTTGGATTATTTTAAATTATACAATGGTAATGCCGACGACATATATGCAATCGGTATTAAGTATTAATTTGAATCTTCATCTTCAAAAAATTCTTTTCCTTTCGTAAATATTTTATCGAAGAAACTTCCTTTTGTTTTATTTGAATGGGTTGAAACTTTCTTTTTTTCTTTTGGATTTTCATTTACGGTTTCTTTCACCGGCTCTTGGTAATCTTGTTTTTCCATTTTTTCAAATCCTTTCAAAACCAAGCCTACTCCGGTTGCATACATCGGACTTGCAATTTCGTCGGATACTGTATTTGCTAAATGTTCGTTTGGGTAACCGATGCGGGTATCCATTCCGGTCATAAATTCTGTAAGCTGGGCAATATGCTTTAACTGTGCGCCACCACCAGTTAATACGATACCGGCGATTAATTTTTTTTCGAGTCCTGAATTTTTTATTTCATAAAAAACATGTTCAATTATTTCTTCCATGCGAGCTTGTATGATGCTTGCCAAATTACGCAGGGATATTTCTTTGGGCTCTCTTCCTCTTAATCCAGGAATTGATACTATCTCTTCGTCTCTATTTTCGCTGGCTAAAGCTGATCCGAATTTAATTTTTAATGCTTCTGCCTGACTCCGTATAATGGTACACCCTTCTTTTATATCTTCTGTAATCACGTTCCCTCCAAAAGGAATAACGGCAGTATGTCGAATAATTCCATCTTGAAAAATAGCAATGTCGGTTGTTCCACCACCTATATCTACTAATACAACACCGGCTTCTTTTTCTTCTTCACTTAAAACGGCATCAGCAGATGCCAAGGGCTCTAAAATAAGCTCTGCTACTTCTAAATCTGCTTTCCCTACACATTTGTGAATATTTTTAGCAGCCGCTACTTGACCGGTAATAATATGAAAATTTGCTTCTAAACAAATACCCGACATACCAACTGGATCTTTTATTCCGGGTTCTTTATCTACAATATACTCCTGCGGAATTACATGAATAATTTCTTCACCGGGTTGCATAACCAGTTTATACATATTTTCAACTAATATGTCTATATCGCGTTGTTTTATCTCATCGTCTAATGTATTGCGCATAATATTTCCTCGATGCTGAATGCTTTTAATATGTTGTCCTGCAATACCTACGTTTACAACACGTACATTAACCCCTGATTTTTGCGCTGCTTCTTCAACCGCCATGCGAATTGACTGAACTGTTTTCTCAATATTCGCAACTACTCCGCGCGTTACACCGATGGATTCTGATTTTCCAATTCCTAATACTTCAATTTTACCATATTCATTTCTACGTCCTACGATGGCCGCAATTTTTGTTGTACCAATGTCTAAACCGACAACTATTTCTAATGATTCCATATATTTTTGAATTTAAATTTTTGAACAAACTATTTGATTTTCGTATTTTAGATTTATTACGTTATAATGCTCCCATCCCGTTTTATTCAGTATTTGCTTGTAAAAAGCATATAATTTTTTAAATTTCTCATCCATCTTTTCGGTGTTTCCAAACAATATGGTTTGATTTCCAATTTTAGTAAACAATTCTATTTCTTTATTTTTATTAATAAATATCTCTTCTATCATCGCACTCCAAAAAGCATCTTGTTGAATATAAGCAGCTATTTTATATACCTTATATAAGGATGTATTTTTAATTAGTGAATCTTTTTTAGAAAGACTTTTTTCTGCTACACATAATTTATCATGATATCTATTCTCAATAAAACCATTTGCAACAATTACTCTTGCAGTATAATTAGAACTCGCAGGCATTGTTTTTCCGTTTTCATCAATGTAAAACGACTGTTGATACTGATTGAAAACTTTAATAAGAGGAGTTTTCTGCACTATCTTTATTCCTATATCTCCATTAATATTCATGAACACGTCTGCTTTTTCTACATACGGTATTTTATAAAGAAGTGATTCTATGTTATTCAAATTAATATCATGAATTTTAGAATCTTTCATTTTAATTCCATTCGTTTCTAAAAATTGAAAAACATCCGCCTCTGTTAGCAAATAATCAGCATGGTTATATTGTATTAACAACTCCACTTTCTTGCAATTAATTTGATTATGGTGTATATTAACAAAACTCGTTAAGACGATTAAGCCTGAAACAAGGATAAGCCAACATGCAATGATTAAAATTTTCTTTAACATGACTATTGTGAAATTTTTAACATATTAAGCAAACTTTTTTCTATTGGTAATACTAATTGATCAATATCTCCAGCACCAATAGTAATCAACACATCTAATTTTCTTTTAATAAGCTCTTCTACTAAATTTTCTTTTTTACATACCATTTTATTTTTCATGTTTATCTTTTCACAGAGCATTTGAGATGTTACTCCTTCAATTGGCTTTTCTCTTGCAGGATAAATATCTAATAAAATCAGTTCATCAAGTAATGCGAGACTCTCTGCAAAGCCTTGAATCAAATCTCTGGTTCTTGAAAACAAATGAGGTTGAAAAACACCCGTAATTTTTTTTTCTGGATACAATTCTCTCGCTGCCTGTATACATGCTTTTATTTCTTGTGGGTGATGTGCATAATCATCAATATAAATTAATTTTTCTTTTTGAATACGATAATCAAAACGACGTACTACACCTGTATAAGAGGCTAGTGCTTTTTTTATTTCGTTCGGCTTAACGCCCATATTTAGAGCAACAGCCGATGCAACGATGGCATTCTCCACATTATGTAAGCCCGGTACACCTAATTTCACAGCTAGATTAAACCCTTCGGGGCCACTGATTGAAAAATAGAAATAGCCTTTTTTAATTTGAACATCTTTTGCTGAATAATCCGCATTTTCGAAGGCCGAATAGGTATGAGCAACTGCAGTTAAATTATTTAAAGCAAGCCCTTTTTTAAAAAATATTTTTCCGTTTTTGCGTGTCTGATTTGCAAACATTCGGAATGAATCAATCAAATAATTTTGATTTCCATAAATATCGAGATGATCGGCATCCATAGAAGAAATGATGGCGATATCCGGGTGTAGTTGTAAGAAAGAACGATCGAATTCATCGGCTTCTACAATAGCAATTTTATTTTCTTTCGATAATATTAAATTCGATTTATAATTTTTACTAATCCCTCCAATAAAAGAAATAACATCTTTTTTAGACTCTTTCAAAATATGAGCAATCATAGAGGTGATTGTTGTTTTGCCGTGTGTTCCTGAAACAGCAATGGTATAGCGATCTTTAGTAATCAGTCCCAATACTTCCGAACGTTTTTTTATAGGGAAATTATTTTTAATAAAATAAAGATACTCTTTATGTTCTTTAGGAACAGCAGGAGTGTAGACAACTAAATCAATATCTGCAGCAAGAGCAGATATATCCTCTTCGTAATGAACCGATATTCCTTCTTTTATGAGTTCTTCTGTTAAAGGCGTTTTTGTTTTATCATACCCGCTTACTTCCACTCCTTGAT
Source organism: Bacteroidales bacterium (assembly GCA_035421345.1). Lineage (GTDB taxonomy): Bacteria > Bacteroidota > Bacteroidia > Bacteroidales > CG2-30-32-10 > DAOLWT01. Next base: position 3,056 of record DAOLWT010000063.1, on the reverse strand, counting down.
ATTTAAAATATCTTGCCAGTGCACTCATACCGATACCACCTATTCCCAAGAAATATATTTTTTTTATGGATGGAAGGTCTGTCATTTTTCTATTTTTTAATTTTTATTATTTCTTCTACAATTCTTTCAGCGGCATTCGGGAGTGCTAATTTTTTAATATTAATGGATAAGTCTTCGCATTTCTCCGGATTTCTTAACAACTCTTCTACTTCGTTTCCTAATACATTTATACAATCAACGTCTTTAATTAATATGGCTGCATTTGACTGAACCAACGACATTGCATTTTTTGTTTGATGATCTTCTGCTACATTTGGAGAAGGAACTAAAATAACCGGCTTACCCACCATACATAATTCGGAAACAGAAATTGCACCTGCACGTGATATAATTATATCGGCAGCAGCATAAGCATAATCCATTCTATTTATAAATTCCAGAACCATCAAATTCGAATTTGGAAACTTCTTAACCATATCAATTGCAAAAGGATAATATGTTTTTCCGGTTTGCCATATTAATTGAGCATTCTGTCTTATTAATAATTCTAAATATTTAGCAATGCTTTGGTTTATGGTTCTTGCGCCTAAACTACCCCCTATTGCTAATATTGTTTTTTTATTTGGGTTGAGTCCAAAAAACCGAAGGGCTTCTTCTCTTTTGTTTTCAATATCAATTACCTTTTTTCTTACCGGATTTCCTGTAATTACGATTTTTTGAGAAGGGAAATATTTTTCCATTCCTTCGAACGCAACACATATTTTATTTACTTTTTTAGATAAATTTATATTCGATTTCCCCGGAAAAGAGTTTTGTTCTTGGATAAGTGTAGGTATTTTTTTTATGCTAGCTACTTTAACTACCGCCCAACTTGCATACCCCCCCACTCCTATAACAACATCGGGTTTAAATTTATTAATAATTTTATTTGCTTTAAGTAAACTGCTAATCATTTTAATGGGGACCAAGAAATTTTTCCATGTGAGTCTTCGTTGCAAGCCACTTATCCACAATCCTTCAATAGGGTAGCCTGCTTCCGGAACTTTAATCATTTCCATTTTGTGTTTCGCTCCAACAAATAATATCGCTACATCATTAAAATTATTTTTTAATGTATCGGCAATGGCAATAGCCGGAAATATATGGCCTCCGGTACCCCCTCCACTAATAATCACTTTTATGTTGGAATTATTCTGCATGTTTCTCATTTAAAATTTCGGCTTCTATATTATCTTTTTCAATATCGCTCGAACTATTTTCTTTCCCTGTTTCTTTACTTACACTTAACATGATTCCAATCGCTATTCCGGTAAACCAGATTGAAGTGCCCCCCATACTTACCATTGGCAACGGCTGACCAGTAACTGGCAAAAGATTGACAGCTACTGCAATGTTTATAAACGCTTGAAATACCAAGCTAAAACAACAGCCAAATGTTACAAATGCGCCAAAACTTCCGGGGGCTCTAGTAACAATTCTAACTCCCCTAAATAATAATATTAAATACATTAAGACGATTATAATTCCTCCTATAAGTCCATATTCTTCAATAATAATAGCAAAAATAAAATCGGAATAAGGATGAGGTAGAAAATTTCGCTGGGTGCTATTGCCGGGAAATTTACCTACGATGCCTCCAGTAGAAATAGCTATCTTAGCTTGTTCTACCTGATAATTTCCCTCTTTATCGCCACTTATAAAATTTTCTACTCTGTTTTTCCAAGTGCCTAATCGCCCTTGATTAGGCATATTCATTAAAATGCCAATAAACAATCCCAGCAATAATACTCCTATTCCTATTAAAGAAAGAATATATTTTATATTAATTCGTCCAATAAATAGCATTACCATACAGGTTGCAAACAATACCGCAGAAGTAGAAAAATTGGCCGGTAAAATTAACGAACAAACAAGAATAATGGGTAACATAATTGGGGCAAACGCCGATTTAAAATCTTTAATCTGATCTTGTTTTTTAGATAACAACCTTGCCACATAAAGAATTAAGGCTAACTTAGCAAAATCGGAACTTTGAAAAGTTAAATTTATAACCGGTAATGTTAGCCAACGACTTGCTTCATTAACATTCGTTCCGGAAAATAATGTTAAAAGCAATAAAGGAATAGCAACAAAAATGGAAAGTTGTGATAATCTAGAGTAATATGTATATTTAATTAAATGAGCAGCATACATTAATCCTAAACCGAATAAAAGGATAATAAAATGTTTAATTAAATAATATTCTGTATTTCCATTCTGATAACGATATGCAAGGGTCCCTGTTGAACTATATACGGCTAATAAAGAGAATATAGATAATATGAGAACAACCGTCCATATTACTTTATCGCCCTTTATATGATTAAAAATTTTCAATTCAATAATTTTTAAAGTTCTCTAACTGCTTCTTTAAACATTCTACCTCTTTCTTCATAATTTTCAAATAAATCGAAACTGGCACAAGCTGGTGACAATAGAACAACGTCGCCTTGTTTTCCGATGTAATACGCCGCTTTAACAGCATCTTTTGCAGAAGACACATCAATAATTGTTGGAATTATATCGGCGAAAATTTGATGTATTTTCTTATTATCAACACCTAAACAAATAATTGCTTTTACTTTCTTTTTAACTATTTCCGACAGTAAATTATAATCATTCGCTTTATCTTTTCCTCCAACAATCCATATAACAGGTTTCGACATATTTTCTAATGCATACCAGGTGGAGTTAATATTCGTTGCTTTAGAATCATTAACAAATTCAATTCCATGAACATTGGTTACATACTCCATACGATGCTCCTCTCCTTGAAAGTTCATAAAACTTTCTTTAATATTGTTCTTACGGATTTCGAAAATTCTGGAAGCAATACCTGATGCGAGTGAATGACATAAAGTACTTTTTCCTTGTAATGCGAGTTCGTGCATGTTCATAATTTTCCGGTTTAGTTTATTTATCTTAGTTTTAGTGTAATTACAGTAAATATGGCCAACATGATTCCGATAATCAGGAATCGAAATGTTATTTTGGCTTCGTGATATCCTTTTTTTTGA
>DAOLWT010000062.1:0-9964 GCA_035421345.1 Bacteroidales bacterium | reverse complement strand
TGAAAAGGCCATGGAATAAAAGAAACAAAGCCTTTCGCATCCATTGGTTTTTTTTGCTGAAGGTCTCTTAATAATATTAAATGAATTATTCTTTCTTCTACTGTTTCTATATGACCAAACATCATGGTAGCAGAAGTTGCTATTTTCATTTGATGAGCTGTTTCCATAACATGAAGCCATTCAAACGTATTGCATTTATTAGGAGAAATTATTTTTCGAACACGGTCCGATAATATTTCTGCTCCGGCGCCAGGCAATGTATCTAGTCCGGCATCCCTTAGTTTTCCTAAAACTTCTTCTATTTGCAATCCACTTAATTTCCGAAGATGAACAATTTCAGGTGGGCCTAACGCATTTAATTTTAATTCGGGATATCTTTTTTTTAATTCCTTAAACAAGCCAACATAATATTCTATTCCTAATTCCGGGTGAAGTCCTCCTTGTAATAGTAATTGATTTCCCCCAATATTTCTCATTTCATTAATTTTGTCAATATACTGACTTATGGAGGTTATATAGGCTTTTTCGCTTTTAGAAGAACAAAAAAAATTACAAAAAGCACAAGCAGATATACATACATTCGTTATATTCACGTTTCTATCAATCATCCAAGAAACATAATTTGGAGAAACTTTTTTATTTCTAATTTCGTTTGCAACAAACATTAATTCCGAAGTAGAAACATATTCGTATAATTTCTTTCCTTCTGTAACGGATAGATTAACTTGTTGAATTGCTTTTTCAAGAATTTTATCAGTATTCATGTACTCTTTTTTAAATTTCTTCTTTTCTATATGCAGATGAATAGTAAATTTGTGTTTATTTGTAAAACAAAAATACAATTATTATGCAAACCACTATTGCGATAACGAACAGTATTTCCAAAAAAGAAAACACCGTTTATTTAATAAAAAGCTTTACTGACCTGAAAAAGTACCCTTTTTCCGATGAAGAAATCGATTTTATAAAAACTCAAATTAAAAAACGCGACCAATCTTTTTTTTCATTTAATCGTCTACAGAAATGGGATTTTGTTCATGTTTTTTCAAAAACAGATTATACCCCTGAAAATGTTGAATCATATAGAAAAGCCGGAGACAAACTATTATCTGATATCCATTTAAATAACATATCACAAATTACACTAATTGATTCTATTCAATTTCCGCAAGGAGTGATTGCTTTTGCTGAAGGAATGGCTCTTGGGAATTATCAATTTCTTAAATATAAAAGTAAAGAACAAAAAAAATCAATTAATTCATTACATAAAATAAATATTTTTTCAAAAAGTATTAATGCTAAATTAGTACATGAAACAAATATTCTTGTGGAAGCTGTTTACATTACGCGCAATTTAGTTAATGAACCAGTTTCTTTTTTAAATGCAGAAAAACTCGCCGCAGAAGCTAAAAGGGTATGTACTGAAGCAGGTGCAAAAGTGGAAGTATTGAATAAAATTAAGATAGAAACCTTAAAAATGGGAGGTTTATTAGCTGTAAACAAAGGCAGCATAGACCCTCCTACGTTTACGATTATTGAATGGAAACCTGCGCATTTCAAAAACAAAAAACCCTATGTTTTTGTGGGGAAAGGGATCGTAATGGATACCGGAGGCATTAACTTAAAACCGGGAAGTAGTATGCAGGACATGAAATGTGATATGTCGGGTGCTGCAGCTGTTATTGGAGCTATTTATGCTATCGCTAAAACAAAATTACCCGTTCATGTAATTGGGTTAATCCCTGCTACAGATAACCGTATTGATGCGGGTGCGCAAGTTCCCGGAGACATTATAACCATGCATAATGGAACCACCGTTGAAGTACTCAATACGGATGCCGAAGGACGTCTCATTTTAGCCGACGCACTTTCATTTGCAAAAAAATACAACCCTGAATTAGTTATTGATATTGCTACGTTAACCGGTTCTGCACATGCCGCTATTGGGAGCTATGGAATGGTTGGGATGGGCAAAAACTATAAAAATTACATGGAAGAACTAAAAATTTCGGGAGAAAAAGAAGCAGAAAGAATAGTTGAATTCCCATTATGGGACGATTATAATAAACTCGTAGAATCAGATATGGCCGACTTAAAAAATATTGGGGGAGCGAATGCAGGAGCTATTACGGCAGGCATATTTTTATCGCATTTTACCAATTACCCATGGATTCATTTAGATATAGCAGGTCCGGCATATCTTGATACGCGTAATAGTTACAGAGGGAAAGGAGGAACCGGATGGGGTGTTCGAATTTTATTCCGTTTTCTTAACGATAATTGTAATAATTAATGTTAAAGAACTTATAAGGATAAATAAATATTTTTCTTGTTATCTTTGCACAAAACCATCATAAAATGACAAAACCTGAAAACGACGAAAAAATAAAAATTGCTATCACACAAGGTGATATTAATGGTATAGGTTATGAAATAATTATTAAAACTCTTTCTAACCCTCGTATTTTAGAATTATGTACGCCTATTGTTTATGGTTCTTCTAAAGTAGCATCCTATCATAAAAAAACACTAGACTTACCCGATTTCAACTTAAATCTTGTTAAAAATGCAGCATCTGCCATCATAAAAAGAGCGAATATTATTAATGTTTACGAAAAAGAAGTAAAAATAGATTTAGGCGATTCTACAGAAATTGCAGGCCAATTATCGTTATTATCATTAGAAGCAGCCATAGAAGATATAAAACAAAACCTCGTTGACGTACTTGTTACCGCCCCTATTAACAAAAAAAATATTCAATCATCCTCTTTTTCATTTCCAGGACATACAGAGTATCTTGCCAATAAATTTAACGTGCATGACTACTTAATGCTCATGGTTAGTAATAATATACGAATAGGTGTAATTACAGGACATACTCCTTTAAAAGAGGTCCCTTCAATTATTACCGAAGATTTAATATTACGAAAAATTCGTATTTTAAACGAATCTTTAATTAAAGACTTTGGAATTAGACGCCCACGTATTGCTATTTTAGGATTAAATCCGCATTCCGGTGATAACGGGGTTATAGGAAACGAAGAACAAACAATTATTATTCCTGCCTTAAACAAAGCAAAAGAAGAAAATATTTTTGCGTTCGGTCCTTTTGCTTCCGATGGTTTTTTTGGTTCTTCCTCTTTTGTCCATTTCGATGGAATACTCGCGATGTACCATGATCAAGGATTAATTCCTTTTAAAACATTGACTTTTGATTCGGGTGTTAACTTCACTGCCGGATTACCAATTATTCGTACATCTCCAGCACATGGAACAGCTTATGAATTAGCAGGAAAAAATCAAGCTTCCGCAGATTCTTTTAGAGAAGCCGTTTATTTAGCTATCGATATTTACAGAAACCGCATACAACATCAAACGCTCACTGCAAATCCATTAAAGCTCACTATTCACGATGAAGAAAGACCGGGAAGTGAACCAAAATTAGTATTGTAAAATGATATGCGACTTAGGATATTCTATTCATGAAATAATGACTATCATTAAAGGAGAAGCGATTTATATTTCTGCTCCTGATACAATGATAAAACATTTGTTAATTGATAGTCGTATGCTTATCTCTCCCGAACAATCATTATTCTTTGGTATTGTTTCCAAGAGAAATAACGGACATAAATACATTCTGGAACTTTATAAAAAAGGAGTTAAAAATTTTATTGTTTCTGAAATTCCCGAAAATATAAATGAATATCCGGATTCTAATTTTATAAAAGTTAAAAACACGCTTTCAGCGCTTCAACTTCTTGGAGCTTTTCATAGAAAAAAATTTACTATCCCGGTAATTGGAATAACCGGCAGTAATGGGAAAACCATCATAAAAGAATGGCTATTCCAGTTGATGTGCGACGATAAAAAAATTGTGAGAAGTCCTAAAAGTTACAATTCTCAAATTGGAGTTCCTCTTTCAGTTTGGCAAATGAACGCCGAACACGATCTAGCTATTTTTGAAGCAGGAATTTCGGAAATGGAAGAAATGGATCAATTACAAGCGATTATTCAGCCTACCATTGGAATTTTTTCAAATATTGGGCATGCACACGATGAAAACTTCATTAACATCCCCCAAAAAACGAACGAAAAACTTAAGCTTTTTACCAAAGTTAAAACACTCATTTATTGTGCTGACCATTTAGAAATTAAAGATCGACTATACCAAACAGAGAATTTAAAAAACATACATACTTTTTCATGGAGCATTAAATCAAATGCAGATCTTATCATAAAAAACATATCGCATAAAGGGAATACATCTACTATTGAAGGGGTTTATAAAAACGAAGAAATAAAATTTACGATTCCTTTTTCCGATGCAGCGTCTATTGAAAATGCGATTCATTGCTGGGCAACCTTAATTGTATTAAATTACACACCACAAATGATATCGGAACGTATGAAAACCCTTTCATCCGTTGCATTAAGGTTAGAATTAAAAGAAGGAATTAATAATTGCTCTATTATTAATGATAGCTATAATTCCGATATTAATTCATTAAGTATTGCTATTGATTTTTTAAATCAACAAAAACAACATAGAAAAAAAACAATCATTCTTTCGGATATTTTGCAAAGTGGCAGAAATGAAGATGACTTGTATAACGAAGTGGCAAACTTATTAATTGAAAAAAATATAAGTCGAATTATTGGGATAGGGAAAGCTATTTCACGACAAAAAGACAAATTTAATATTGAGAAAAAATTCTATCTTTCAACCGATGATTTTGTTCAAGATTTTCCGCTCTCTGAATTTCGTGATGAGACTATTCTTTTAAAAGGAGCTCGTATATTTAAATTCGAAGAAATAGGAAAAATTTTACAACAAAAAGCACATGAAACTGTTTTTGAAATTAATTTAAACAGTTTAATTCATAATCTTAACTACTACAGAAGCCTTATAAAACCGCAAACCAAATTAATGGCAATGGTGAAAGCTTTTTCTTATGGAAGTGGTAGCTTTGAAATTTCTAATATTCTTCAATTCCATCAAGTTGATTACCTATCGGTAGCTTATGCCGACGAGGGGATAGAACTTCGTAAAAACGGGATTACCTTACCTATTATGGTGATGAATCCCGAAGAACAAAGTTTTGATGCCATGCTTAAATACAATTTAGAGCCGGAAATTTATAGTTTTAGAATATTAAATTTATTTGAAGAAGCAATAAAAAGAAATTATAAAGATTCGAATAAAAAGGGATATGTGCATTTAAAGCTAGATACAGGAATGCATCGACTCGGTTTTGAAAAATCAGAAATACCTGAACTTATTGAGCGTTTAAAAAACAATACGCAGATAGAAATTAAATCTGTTTTTTCACATTTAGCAGCTAGTGAAGACAAAGAACAAGATGCATTTACACAGAATCAAATTTTTTCTTTTACCGAAATGAGTAATTTAATTCAAACAGAATTTTCTTACTCTATTCTTCGGCATATTCTTAATTCAGCAGGAATAAGCCGTTTCCGAGATGCCCAATTTGAAATGGTTCGCTTAGGGATTGGATTATACGGAGTAGCTTCTAATGAACAAGAACAATCTTTTTTAAAAAATGTAAGTACATTAAAAACAATTATTTCTCAAATAAAAAAAATACCCAAAGGAGATTCTATTGGCTACGGACATAAGTGGATTGCTCCTACCGATATGATAAGTGGAACTATCCCCATAGGCTATGCAGATGGACTTAATCGGAAAATGGGAAACAACAAAGGAGAAGTTTTTGTTAATGGGAAATTAGCCAAAATTATTGGAAATATATGTATGGATATGTGTATGATAGACCTTACAAACATCCCGGCAAAGGAAGGAGATAATGTAATTATTTTCGGTTCAGAAATTCCTATTTCAAAATTTGCAAAAGAGATGGAAACCATTCCTTACGAAGTATTAACAAATGTTTCCAGAAGAGTAAAAAGAGTTTACTTTCAAGAATAAGTATTACCCATTGTAAATTTAAAATAGTCCAACGACTATTTTAAATTTACAATGGGTATGCCGATGACATATATATGCTTTCGGTATAAACTTTCTTTAAACTCTTTATTTTATTTACTGAACAATGGTAAGTTCATCTATAATGTTTTTAGCTCCTGCATATTTATCAATCATAAATAAGACATAACGAATATCAACCGATATGGTTCTTTGTAATTCCGATTCGTATGCAATATCACCGCTCATGGCTTCCCAGTTTCCATCGAATGCAATTCCAACTAATTGACCGTCGCCATTAATAACGGGGCTACCAGAATTCCCTCCTGTTATATCTAAATCCGATATAAAACAAACGTTTAAATTCCCATCACTGTTTGCATATCTGCCATAATCTTTATTCTTCCATAAGGTTCTTAATTTTTCGGAAACAACAAACTCATCGTTGGTTGCATCTTCTTTTTCAAATACCCCATCCAAGGTAGTATAAAATTCATATTGAACAGCATCGGCAGGGTAATAGTCCGAAACTTTACCATAACTCATCCTTAGGGTAGAATTCGCATCGGGATAAAAATTTTTGTCGGGATGCATTTCTCTAAGACCTTGAACATACAATCGATCGGCAAAAGATATTTTTTCTTCTATTACGCGTAATTTGGAGTAAATATCAAAAAATAACTTTATCATTGACTTCATTGTTATATAAGAAAGATCCTTTTCAATTAATTTAAAGGAAGGGTTTTCGCAAAACTGATACAGTTTAACTGAATCTACAAAAATTGATTTTTCATATAATGCCTTTGTAAATAATGACATACTCCCTTTATATTTCTTATCAACAATATTTGTAAAAATGTCGGGATGTTCGTTTTTAGGAACATCTTGATAGAACATGCCTAATAATTCAACACATAAATTCGCATCGCAAGATTTATTATAATTTTTAAAATATTTATTCGCTTCTTCTTTCAATTTTTGACTTGCTTTTTTTATTTCATTTTCTTTTCCTTTTGGGTTTTCCAGATAACTGGATAACTCATATGCTTTAAATGTAAACATAATAAATTCGGGGCCTTGTAATGCAGCTTCCTCTAAATATTTTATAAGCACATTATATTTCGATAATTCTTCATAGCCTTCTTTAATATTATTCAATACATCTTTATATTTTTCTTTTCTTTTCTCGTCTTCATTTGTCCAATTGACAAATGCGTTTTCTTGTGCTTGTTTTTTTTCAATTACTTTTAAATTTTTAAGTCCTTTATTTTGTCCTATAAAATATTTCCAGTAATTACTCGATTCGGAGTATTTGGAAGCATATTGAATTTTAATTTTAGGGCTCGATTCCATAAAATCCTTAATAATAGCCAGTTTTTTATCTCTAATTTTGATTGATATTGGGTTTGATTGTTCCATTGCTACGTTAATCCCATACGATGTCATATAACGCGTTGTACTGCCCGGATACCCCCATACCATGGCAAAATCATCTTTTTTCACTCCTTTTAAAGAGATTGGAAGTGAATATTTTGATTGTAATGGGATATTATTTTCGCTATACTCTGCAGGTGATCCATCGGGGGCGGTATAAATTCTAAAGATAGAAAAATCGCCGGTATGTCGTGGCCACATCCAATTGTCAGTATCTCCTCCAAATTTGCCTACTGACGAAGGAGGAGCTCCAACGAGTCTTACATCTTTGTATGTTTCATATACAAAAAGATAATATTCATTTCCCTCAAAAAATCCTTTTACTGTTGCATCATATTTCCCATCTTCTGATGCTTTACTTTCTAATTTTTCAATCACTTGCATTATTTTCGATTTACGATCGGATTCGCTCATTACAGGAACAACGTCGGCAAGTACTAAATCGGTAACATCTTCTATTCTAACTAAAAAGGAGGCTGTTAATTCTTCGTTCGCCAATTCCTCTTTTTTAGACATTGCCCAAAAGCCATCCGTAAGATAATCATGTTCAATGGTACTATGCTGTTGAATAGCGTCGTACCCACAGTGGTGATTGGTAAATATTAAGCCTTCTTTCGAAACGACTTCTGCTGTACAAAAAAATCCGAGCGAAACAATGGCATCTTTTAAACTAGCGGTATTAATATTATACAACTCATCGGCCGTTAAATGCAATCCATTTTTTTGCATATCTACATAATTCAAACGGTCTATAAATAAAGGCAACCACATCCCTTCATCGGGAGTTTCGGTATACGCTTTAAAAAATAATTGACTTAATACAAGTATCAGGAATAGTTTTTTCATATAATAAGGATTAAAAAAATAACATATAAAATAAAATTAATTGTTTCTAATGAAATCAGCTAAATTAAATGCTAAAATAATATTAAATAGGTAAATATTTTTACGAAAGTTTATCTGTTAGCAAATAAATTTCGCGCGCAGGAGATTTCCCTTGATAAAGTATATTATAAACCGCTTCAATAATAGGTATATAAACATTATAATTTTTGTTTATTTCCCAAATACAATTTGTACCGTAATACCCTTCTGCTATCATTTTCATTTCGAGTTGAGCAAACTTCACCGAATATCCTTTTCCTATCATATTTCCAAATGTTCTATTTCGGCTAAATTGCGAATAACAAGTAACCATCAAATCTCCTAAATATACAGAGCTTTTAATATCGCGTGTAATTGGATGAACGGCATCCACAAATCGTTTAATTTCTTGTATTGCATTAGAAATTAATACTGCTTGAAAATTATCTCCATATCCCAATCCAATACAAATACCATTTGCAACAGCAACAATATTTTTAATAACAGAGGAATATTCTGTTCCAAAAATATCGTCGGAAATAGGTGTTTTTAAATATCTATTTTTGAAAACACTGGCTATTTTTTCCGCTAGTATTTGATTTTGGGATGCAATGGTAAGATACGTAAGCTTTTCTAAAGCAATTTCTTCTGCGTGAGATGGCCCGCTGATAACAACAATATTATCTAAATTAACATGATATATATTATTAAAATACGCTGCAATTATCATTTTATGTTCAGGAACAATGCCCTTTATAGCAGATATAATTATTTTATCTTTTAAATCATCTGGAGAAATTTCTTTTAATGTTTCTGATAAGAATGCAGACGGAACAGCAAAAATAATATGATTCGACGACTGAATTATTTCTTTAATATTGTTGCTTACATATAAATCTTCCGGATTAAATTCGACTGAACTTAGATAAACAGGGTTTCTTTTATAATGATAAATATTCTCAATAATATCTTCCTCTCTTACCCACCAATTCACCACATTCGAATTATCTGTTAATATTTTAACAATTGCTGTCCCCCAGCTTCCACTACCAATAACTGCTAATTTCATTTTTTTGTTTTCTTAAAATTGTACTTCTTTTATGATAATACTTTCGCCTCTTAAAATAGTAACTAATACTTTTTCGCCTTTTTTAAAATTATTTAACGCTTTCATATATGTCATAATATCAATTACATCTTCATTTCCGATTTTTGTAATGATATCCCCCGATTTTATGCTTGCATTTGCCGCAGGCTTATTGTCTGTAACTGCTTCCACTCTCAAGCCTTTTCCTTCATACGCATGATCAGGCATAATCCCCAATGTAACATTTAATGATGTTCTTTCTGTTTGAGTTTCTTCCGTTGTTTTTACAAAAGGGATTTTTCCTAACGTATCGGAAATCTCAATCATTTTTTCTGCAAATTTAATTATTTCAGCTGCTCCATTGGCATTTATTTTTTCTATATCATCGGATGGTCTGTGATAATCAGGATGAATCCCTGTAAAGAAAAATAGTACCGGAATATCTTTTAAATAAAACGACATCTGATCAGACCCTCCGCTACCTGCTTTCGTTTTTTTAATTTTTAAATTCAAATAAGATAATGAATTAATAATCGTATCCCAAAGAGAAGAAGAACCCGTTCCGATAAGTCGAAGTCCTGCTTTTGAGGAATCATATCTTCCGATCATATCAAAATTCAACATATAGTTAA
>DAOLWT010000061.1:0-10095 GCA_035421345.1 Bacteroidales bacterium | reverse complement strand
GCGGCAGAAAAGTTCATTAAATCTGTTCGCTATTTATTGAATGTATAGCATCCTTTTTGCAAAGTTCAAGTATAGAATAGAAAATAGTAAAAGTGGGGACTGAGTACAATAAAAAAGAAAAACGTTGTATCAACTTGTTATTTAAGTTTTTACAACGTTTACGTGAGGTCTCTTCCAGATTCGAACTGGAGTAGACGGTTTTGCAGACCGGTGCCTAGCCGCTCGGCCAAGAGACCTAATATTTGATGCAAATTTACAAAAAATAAGTTAAATGCCAAATATGAATTTGTGTATAGCAGGTTCATTCAAAAAAATTAAAAATTTATCTTTAGTACTTTTTATCTAATTTTTTATCAATAACATAAAGAGCCATTTGCCTAGCACCTTCGGTGGTATAATTAAATTTGCATTTTAAATTTGTTAACATCCTCGATATAGTTGTTTTTACCTGACTATCGTACGAATTATAAACGGAAGTGCTGAAATCGATTAAAGCTCGACGGAAATTATCGTTTTGCGAATAGGAAGTAAGTGCATTTTCTTTCAAATTTCGTGTATATTTTTCAAATAAAGAGGCAAATAATTTTGTTTCGTGAATTTCTTTTTTTAGTAGTTTAATTTCGTACGAAACAGTATATGTAATATATTCGTTATGAGTTTCTTTTCTAAACTCTTTTCTTTCTTCTGAAGTGCTTAAAGTACCTAATAACAAGGCTTCAAAATTTTTAAAATATTCTTCTGTTATTTCAATTTTATCGCCTGTATATGCTGAATTTTCGGTAGCCCCCGGTTCAAAATTAATGGCAAATAAATAATTTAAAATATCTCGTTTTATTTGTTTTTCACTGTAATAATAAATCGATTCTTTTAATTCCTGTAAAACATTGTAATCATACATATCTACGAGAGAATCTATAAATTGATCGGGAACTAATTCATTTAGTTTTTCGTTTTCTTCGAAAAAACTTTTCAGCATATCCATCGTTATCAGTTTATCATCATCATCCGCATATTTGGTAAAGAACATATTAAAAATGGAAATTGATTGTCTGCCGGAAACACCTTTTTTACCTTCTTTTTCCGATTCTTCAATTAAATCTTTTCGTACTTCTTTTGAAAACCCTTTTACATCTTCTTCAGAAAGCCATTCCGGAATTATCCCTTTGTATAATTCCATTTTTAAAAGCAGTCGGTTTTCGTCTAAATATTTACGATACGTATCAATATCTTTTATCCAATTATTAATAGCCGGTGAATCGGGTTCCATACGCGAAGACACAATAATTTTTCCAAAATTTTCTAATACGCGGGGTAAAAATTTCTTTTTTATTGAATCGCCGAATTTATTTAAATAAATAGATACTTCCGTTTCATAATCAAGCACATATGGAATATTAATATGAAAAATTCTATCTTGAAATGATTTTACTTTTTCATAATGGACTTTATCTTCCGGATTTACTAATCCCACGAACATGGATTTTATTCTTTCTTCTACCATTTCCACTTTGTGTACCCCATCGCTAATAATTCCATGTAAACTCACTAACCTTTTTATATTATTCTCTTTAATATCCATTAATGCAAACACTCCATTATTTGTATTCGCAAGATTAGAATAAACATATCGAACCTCATCACTTTTTAACAGATTGTTTAATAAATTTTGCAGGGTTGGCTCTTTAATGGGAGTAACAAAATGTTCGTCGCCGGGGTTAAAAACGCTAATTCCTCTTCCAAACTGCCTTTCATAATTAATATTTCGGGCATGTAGCATATTAAAAACCTCAAGGGGTTCGCCCAATTTTTCCAATAGAATATTGTAAATAGAACTGCAAATACTACAAGGTTTATCTTTTAATACCCATCTATATTCTTTCGATGTAAACAATTTTTTCCTAAATGCTTTATCAGGTATTAATTCTTCCAGAAAATCTTTTCGGTATTCTTTTGGTATTTGAAGAATAGGATGATCGTTAGAAGGGCAAGCGATATCAATAAATTTTTTAGCATCGTTTTCGTTTTTATCTATATGAAGATTTAATTTTTCGTTAAACTGTAATTCGTTAAATTTTTTTATTTCTAACCTCCATATTGTTTTATAAAAAATCCCTTCTTTGGTACGATTATACACTTCCAATTTCTGTAATAAATTATTTAAAAAGGTACTTTTACCGCTTCCCGGAGGACCTTCAAATAAGTAAATATGATTATTTTGTATCCCTTTTTTAAACCCTTCAACCAAATTCATTAATCGATTTCCAAATAAACGGTCGGCGAAAAAAGGATCATCACACCCATCAATAAATAATTTAGAAAAATCATAATTCACAAAACCTATTGTATTTTCTGTGTTTCCATATTCGTCGGTTCCGTCGGGTACATAATAATGCAACATATCATGAAAATACTGAAAAATATCTCTAAAAATAAGATTAGGCTCTTCCGATGCCATATGTAAGAAATCATTGAAATGCACATATTCCCTCTTTTCCGTATCGCGCATACTATTGCTAAGGGTTATTAATGCCTCAAGCTTTTTTCCTCTGCTTTCCAGTTCTGAAAGATCTACTGTTTTTCTAATTTTCTTTTTTGCCATTTCTATCAGAGGTTTGTTTTTTCAATTTTTCTGTCTTTCATGGTATAAAGCACTTTTCGAAAGGTGTATCCTTCGCTTTCATTGTCTGTTTCTTTTTCAGCACTTATTATTTCTGTTGTTTCCAATTGAACAGATCCTCCCCATAAAAATTCCAATCCTATCAAAACATCAGGAATATACGGTTTATAAATTTGTTTACCTTCAAACTGATGTGTTAAATACAAATTTTTATCGGTTGTTTTATTTAAATCTACTTTAATATATGGGGGATGATACAATGAATCCAACAGCATATTTTTATAATCTTCGGCTTTTTTACTTTTTATATAATATTCATAAACTCCTTTTTCAACATTTACTCTTTTTCCAACAACAAATAAATCATTTTTATCTATAAAATCTTGATCAACAAATGTATTAATCAGCATAAAGTCGCTGAAATTTTTCCTTAATTCAAAGATTGTCTCTTTGCCTTTTTTTGTTTTTTTATTATACTTATCGCGTTGTGAAATTTCATTTATTTTTTGAAAATCAACATTTATTTTTCCTTTATCTGCTAACTCCTCTATATGCTGAATTAGTCTTAACCCTATCGCATACGGGTTTAGTCCAACCCTCGAAATTGAAGTTACGCCTGCATTCACCCGGGCATAGTCTACTTCGTGTCCTTTTATTCGTTTATCGTTACGAAATAATTCATCATGCCAATAGCTGGCCCATCCTTCATTCATTATTTTAGTACGAATTTGCGGAGAGAAATACATAGACGTATTTCTAACAATAGTCATAACCGACTGCATCCACCTATTTTCTTGCTTTTTTAAAAATGGGGAATGCTTGCAAATAAAGTCCATAATATCGATTGGAGCAGGTTCTTCTGAAACATAATTCTCAAATTTGGCATTAAATTCAGGATATTTTGTTTTTACTTCTGAAAAAAATACCGATTCTGCCAACTCTTGATTTGTATGACCAATACTATTATATCGTTCTATTTCTTTAAAAATAAGCCTGGGAGATACTTTTAATATTTCTTGTAGAAAAATATCGAAATAAAAATGAAGTTTTGATAAGGAAGTTGATTTTTCTTTCGACAGATGTTTCGGCAATGTCCTGAAATAACCCGTTATATTATCAATACTGCGACTAAATTCAATAACATAATCAACCCATCGACCTTTTTCGCTCCGTAAGTTTTCAATCAGTCTTTTATCGGCTAATGCCAAGCCTACAAAATCATCATTCCATGTATTTTCAAATAAAATATTATTCTGGAAAAAATCGATATGTGCTAATACATGATAGAATATCATAATATTAAGCCAATCGGGATTATTATCGTTGTAAAAAGAAATAGCAGGTCTTGCATTAATAACTGTTTCGTAAGGATTATGCGGATATAATTTATATTTTCCTTGTTCTTTAAGCACTTCTACATCATGCACCCAATAATCATAAAGTGTTGGAATCATATTTTTGGGTGACAAACTTATCATGTCTCTATTGGTAACGATATATTCTAATGTTTCATCGTTAAATGTAAGTCCTGCAGCACGTGCATATTCCTTACATTCTTCCATTATTTTTTTGGTATGTTGATCTATGAGATACATTTCGGTCTAACTTATTAATTTCTTAATTCCGTTAATTATTCTACTTTCTGTTGCTTCTTCAGCCGAAAAAGTATCCATTTTAATGAGTTCTGCTTTATCTTTTAACAATCCTGATTCATTCATATAATTTTCCACTGTTGTGGTTTTATCTATTGAAGTCCATGCATTTTTGGCCACAGTAATACCCATTCTACTTAAATCGGGAATCATTTTTTTTATAGCAGCAATTGATCTTTCTCCGTTTTCTTCCCAATCATCCCCATCTGTTCCATGAAAAATATAAATATTATTTTCTTTCGCCAGTTGTTCTTTTTCAATAATATCGGCAACAAATTCATAAGCTGCATAAACACTGGTACCCCCTGCTACTGCCGATTTATAATAGGTATAAAAATCACGTACTTCTTTTGCTTCGGTATCATGTAAAACAAAACGCACCTGAACATTATTCTGATATTGATACATTAACCAACTATATATTAAAAGATGTTGTGTAACGACCACTTCTGTTGGTTTTCCTTGCATAGAACCGGAATAATCGCGAATAAAAAATACGACACATTGAGCCTCAAAATCTTTTTCTTTCGACATGATCCTGTAAATCTCATCTTTTGGATTTACGATTAAGTCTTCTGCATTAAATTCATTATTTTCATCAATATTCCCAAGAAGTATATTGGTTTCTATAATTTTTTTTATGGTTTCTTTTTTATCGAGTAGTTGCCCAAAGCCTCTGTTTTTATCTGTTAAATCGTATTGAAACTTTGTTAAGGAAACTTTTTTCCCTTTTGTTTTAAGGTTAGGCAGTTCAAATTTTTCTGTCAGCATCTTTCCCAAATCAAATGCATCCGATGAAATATCATGCTCTGCTCCTTCTCCTTGTCCGGCACCCGTTCCTTCCCCTTCCCCTTCGGTAGGCTCAATTTGTTGTTCTCCTAAAACTTCTCCTTCTTCTCCTTCCCCGGAACCGCCGGTTTCATCTTCTTTTTGCGTAGTAGCATTATCGTGATAAAATTTGGGTTCAGTTGTAGTAGGAACAACAACTATTTGTTCTTTTTTATATTTGTCGGGTTTAATAAATTTCCCTATTCGTATTTTTCTCGGAAACCCATCCTCTTCTCTTTTTTTATCTCTTTCAAGTAAATCGTCGAGCGTTTGAATAGAAACAGCAAAATTGTTGTTTTTAATAATCCCAATAAAAAGTTCAAAATCATTTGCATCATACAGACCTGAAATAGCTTCCATTTCTATTTCGGCAAGTCGGTTTCTCGCATTTTTCCGGTTGTAATATTCCAGTTCTCGTTCAATAATTTGTAGCCTGTCGGGCGAGAGTCCGCGGTTTTTTAGTTTTTTATATAGTTTATAAATATTTTCAGGCATGATTAATCTTGTTAAACCTAATCTAAGAACGTATGTTCTTTTTCAATTCTATTCGTATTTCCGAACCAAAGACTAGAGCGATTACACTAATTTTATCAGGAGCTTTAATCTTGTCTTTATTTTTCGAATTAATTTGAATCATCGTGTGTACAGAAATACTCGATTGTTTTTTCTGCACAGGTACTGCAATATCCAAGTTTTTTGACCATCGTATCAATCATTCTGCCATATAATTTCTGGTTTTCTTCGTTGGTTCTGTTCGATAAAGCACCTACCAAGCTTCCGGCGCCTGCAATATCTGATTTAAGGCGAACATCTGTTACCGCTTTTACTAGTTCATTATTATCCATAAAATTATAGGACGGATCTTTAATCATTTTTTGTCCGTAAATTTTAGTTATTGTAGTCCTGAAACTTTGTTTCTGTTCATCATTTTTCAAGCCGAGTCTTTCTTCTACACTATTGATAAATGTTTCATCTATTTTAATAGGAACTAATTTTCCTGTTTGCGGATCCTGATATGTCCATATTTTATCTGCTCCCAGGTTTTTTGCATCTACACCGATAATCATATTTACATAATTCATCACATCTTTTTCAACCGCATTGGGTTCGTCCATATATGCATTGAAAATAGTAGTCATTACATTTTTACGGTACAACTCTTTTGCCACTTTAATATCGTTGAAATATTTAATCCTGTCGTTTGGATCCTGAACATAATCTAGGAGTACTGTTTCCATGGCTTTAAAAACATCACCGGCATACATGCATTTTCCTTCTTGTGTTTCGGAACGTTCAAGAAGCATTTGTAGTGCACGTCCAAGATTTCTGTGTCCGAGACCTTTTTGTCCGAATCGTTTCGTTATATCCGGATCGTTGTTTAAATCACTAATAACTTCGCTCAATGTTTTAATACTTTTTTCACCTGCAACTTCTCCTGCCGATAGTTTCATCATTTCAACAGGAGTAAGTTTATCGGAAGCGGGCATTCGGGTAAGCACAACAGCAACAGAAATGGCATAATTCAAATTTGGATCAATATGAAGTTTTTCGTTGGTAAAAGTTGTTTTATCGCGATTTCCGATGGCATAAAAAGTAAGTTCCTGTTGTAATTTGTAATTGGTATTATGCGACATATATGTTAAACGACAACGATCGACAATTGGAGCCTGTTCTTTTTCATCGAGAAACCGAGCGAATTCGGAATTGTTACTGGTAGCAACAATTAATGTATCCAGCGGCCATTTATATCCTTCTATTTCTACCGTTCTGTTTTGAATAACGCCTAAATAAACTTGTACCAAGTCTCTTTTATTTTTAAATATTTCATCGGCAAAATGAATTCCCCCTCCTGCAACTCTTGCTAAAGCCCCTCTGCGTAAATCGAAACGGTAAGGATGATCTGTTTCTGTAATATGAAGCAGTCGTGTTATGGATTCTTCTCCAATAAGATCGGCTGCAGAAGATGTAATTTTATCTTTGGCTGCATATTTTCCGGTTATCGTTCCTCTGGATTCACTAACAGGAACAGCGTTTACTTCAATAAAATCTTTTATTTTTTCGATATCTCCATTACAATAATTTTTTATTTGACTTAAAATATAATAAGAACAAGAACCCAAAGGACGATAGTTCTTGTATAATTCTTCTATTTGTTTATCTTTAAATCCGGTTGCTGATAAAAATTTTATATTTTCTTCTTTTGATTCTTGCAGGTTCATGGCAAGGATCATAGGGTCTTCATAGGTTTGTGATTCTATTTGATTTATTTTACCGTATCCTCCTATTTTATCAAGGTTAGTAAAACGAAACGTATATCTTTTATTTTCCTGTTGTGAGATATAATTCCGATATAAAAAACTTAAATGATCTACAAAAAAAGTTTTTCCGTTACCCGGTTCTCCTATTAAGATAAAAGCCATTTCTTTGGAAGAACCACCCTCTGCGGCATCTTTAATAAAAGAAACAAAACTGTTAATTTCATCATACATTCCGATAATATGCTTTCCCCCTTGCCGAAATACTTTAAAATCGTATGTATACCTTCCATTTACCGTTACTTTTTCCATTTTTTGACGATCTCCCAATATCATTCGCGTAAGCGATTGGTAAACGTTTTCAAAACGTCTGTTGCCAAGCATTACATTCTTTACATGATAATCCAAACTTTTTGTGTTATCTTTTGGAACGATGGTTGTTTTTGAAGCTGCCATTTTGTATCTCTTTTTTAATATTATTCAATTTATATTTTCAAAATAATGCAAAATAAATTAATTCTTACCTTTGCTTTCTTTAAAATTGTTTAAAGTTAATATATATTTTCGGATGAAACCAAATAAAAAATTTAAAAGATATACGGTAACATCGGCATTGCCTTACGCAAATGGACCGGTTCATATAGGACACTTGGCAGGTGTATATATTCCGGCTGATATTTATGTTCGCTATCTCCGTTCAAAAAAAGAAGATGTATTATTTATTGGAGGCTCCGATGAACACGGAGTTCCTATTACCATAAAAGCCAAACAGGAAAATGTTACGCCACAGCAAATAGTTGATAAATATCATGCTATTATTAAAAAATCGTTCGAAGAATTTGGTATTTCTTTTGATATTTATTCTCGTACATCCAATGAAACTCATCATAAAACAGCTTCCGAGTTTTTTAAAACGCTTTTCGATAAAAACGAATTTGTGGTTAAAACATCCGAACAACTTTATGATGAAGCAAACAAGCAGTTTTTAGCCGATCGATATATAACTGGAACTTGTCCGCATTGCAATAATGATAAAGCTTATGGAGATCAATGCGAAAAGTGTGGTTCTTCCTTAAATGCAACCGATTTAATAAATCCAAAATCTGTTCTTAGCGGGAATGTACCCATATTGAAAGAAACCAAACATTGGTATCTTCCTCTCGACAAATATGAACCATGGCTGCGAAAATGGATTTTAGAAGATCATAAAGAATGGAAAACAAATGTCTATGGTCAATGTAAATCGTGGATTGATCAAGGTTTACAGCCACGTGCTGTTACCCGCGACCTCGACTGGGGTGTAAAAATTCCTTTAACTGAAGCCAACGGAAAAGTGTTGTATGTTTGGTTCGACGCACCTATCGGTTATATTAGCGCAACCAAAGAATGGGGTAATGAAAACAAAAAAAATTGGGAAATTTATTGGAAGGACAAAGAAACTAAATTGGTTCATTTTATCGGAAAAGATAATATTGTTTTTCATTGTATTGTTTTCCCTTCCATGCTTCATGCAGAAGGAACCTATATTTTACCTGAAAACGTTCCTGCCAATGAATTTTTAAATCTGGAAAACGATAAAATATCTACATCCCGAAATTGGGCCGTATGGCTACATGAATATCTTAAAGAATTCTCCGGTAAACAGGACGTTTTACGTTATGTGCTTTGCGCAAATGCACCGGAAACAAAAGACAACGATTTTACATGGAAAGATTTTCAACAAAAAAACAACAGCGAACTCGTCGCAATTTTAGGGAATTTTATTAATCGTTCGCTGGTATTAACAACTAAATATTTTAACGGATTAGTCCCTAAAATAGCTACAACTACAACCTACGATAAAGAAGCATTACAAACCATTTCTGAATTTCCGGATAAGATAGCCAGCTGTATAGAAAATTATCGCTTTCGTGAAGCATTATCTGAAATGATGAACCTCGCTCGATTTGGAAACAAATACCTAGCCGATTGCGAACCATGGAAACGATATGCTACCGACCCTGAAAGCGTTAAGACGATTCTTAATATTTCATTACAAATTTGTGCTAATTTAACCATAGTAATGGAACCATTTCTTCCTTTTTCAGCAAAAAAACTTCTTGCTATGCTGAATATACAACCGCTTACTTGGGAATATGCAGGAAAAACAGATATCCTTAAACCCGAACACCCACTAGGGAAAGCAGAACTGTTATTTGAAAAAATGGAAGATGAGCCTATTCAATTTCAAATGGAAAAATTAATGAATACCAAAGCAACGAACCAAGAAATGAATAAGCCAATAATACCGTCAAAACCGGATATTACGTACGAAGATTTTGCAAAATTAGATATAAGAACCGGAACCATTTTAACAGCCGAACGAGTTCCTAAAACCGATAAACTTTTAAAACTTACCATAGATACCGGTATTGATAAAAGAACAGTAGTTTCTGGTATTGCAGCTAATTATAACCCTGAAAAAATTATTGGACAAAAAGTGGTTATTCTAATTAATCTTCAAGCTAAAATGTTAAAAGGCATTCCATCGCAAGGAATGATTTTAATGGCCGAAAACAATAAAGGAGAACTTTGTTTTGTTTCTTCTACCAAAGATTTTGAAGATGGAAGCGTTGTAAAATAAATTATCTAAGGCATTCGTAACCTAAAATTTATGTAAATTTGTATAATAATTGGCCCTGTAGTTCAATGGATAGAACGGAAGTTTCCTAAACTTTAAATCCAAGTTCGATTCTTGGTGGGG